>DASPSM010000729.1:0-10556 GCA_035623955.1 Planctomycetaceae bacterium | reverse complement strand
GCGGCGCCCGCACGGCGGAGATAACGGAAGACCGGGAAAATAAAACCGGCGACCGCCAGCGCCACGCCGAAGAGGGTGCCGGCGATTTGCACGGCCAGAGAGTACGGGCGGTCGGGCGTCCAAAGAAAAATCATGACGAGGGGGCCCGCCGTGCCGACGAGGACCGCCAGCAAATCGCGAGTTGCCCAGTGAGACGTCGAGCCCAAGCGTTTTTCGTGCTGCCAGCGCTGCGATTCCGGCACCAACAGCTGAATGAAGAACGTGAGCAGCGCGGGGAAGGCACCGATCAGCATCATCAGCCGCCACCCCGAATGGGCGACGAGCTTGTCGACCCAATGCTGCGCAAGGCCAGCCTCGACGAGTGCGTGCTGTGTCAGCCCGAGAAACTGGTCGAGCACCAGGCCGATGGCAGCGATCGCCAGGAACCCCACGTTCGATGCCGCACCAATCAGCCCGGCCAAGAGTGCCCGCGATTGGTCGGGCCAGACCTCCATCACCAGCGCCACGCCGAGGGACCATTCGCCCCCCATGCCCAGCGACGAGATGAAGCGAAACAAAAACACCTGCTCGGGCGAATTGGCGATCCCACATAGCCCCATAAAGATCGCGTACGTGAAGACCGACAGCCCCATCGCTCGGACGCGGCCCAGTCGATCGCCAAGCCAGCCGAAGAGCACGCCGCCCGTCGCGGCGCCGACCAGGAAGCCGGCGATCATCAGCCCGAACCAGACGTCGACGTGCTTTTGCCCCGCGTCCCCGAGGAGATCGATGAGCGCCGGGCGCCCCACAAGAGGGAACAGCCCCATCTCGAAGCCGTCAAACATCCATCCCAAGAAGGCGGCCGCCAGCGTGATCCATTTTCCGCGGGACGACGACATGGGGGCAGTCTCGCTCACGGAAGGTTGTTTCAATTTCACACGCGGCTCTTACGATTCCGGAACTGATTCTACAGCCCGCACCCGAACAACGGTCCCCTCACCCACAGCCCTCCCCCGCAAGGGGAGAGGGGAGAAGAATGCCAGGAGCAAGGTGTTGCACGTTCAATGAAATTAACTCCCCTCTCCCCTTTGCGGGAGAGGGGCCGGGGGTGAGGGGGCGCCCGGACATAAAAACGCGCCGTGACTACGAGCGGTCGTGAGGCACCGGCGACTTGTCCGCCGTTGCTGCGCGGAAAAAAGAAGATCGCACTCGACCGAGCTCGCCGAGGTCCAGCACCCACCGAAATTCGCTCACGCCAATTCGTGAATGGGCTCGCGGATCTCGACCAGGTAGCGCGGCCGGCCGGTTGGATCGACCACCGTCGTCGCGTTCGGATCGATCCCCAGATTGGCGTAGATCGTCGCCACGATCTGCTGCATATGGATCGGGCGGCTGACCGCGTATTCCCCCAGGCGGTTGGTCGCGCCGATCGCCTGCCCGGTGCGCATTCGGCCGCCCGCCAAGAGCGCGCAGCTCACACGCGGCCAGTGATCGCGACCGGCGGCCTGGTTGATCCGCGGCGAGCGGCCAAATTCGCCCCAGACGACGACCGTCGTCGTGTCCAACAGTCCCCGCTCGTCGAGGTCTTGAACGAGTGCCGTCACCGCCTGATCGAGCTTCGGACCGTGATCGCGGACGAGATTGAAGTTGTCGCCGTGGCTGTCCCAGCGGCCGTACGACAGCGTGACGCAACGGACACCGGCCTCGACCAGGCGACGGGCGATGAGCAAGTGATGGTTCACCGTCGGCGCCCCGTCGTACTGAAAGTGGAACGGTTTGCCGTCGCCGTAGCGGGCCACGACGCGGGGGTCTTCCTTGCTGAGGTCGAGCGCATCGGCCAGTTTGTTCGAGGTGAGCACGCCGAAAGCCGCCTCGGAAAACGAATCCACTCCCGCCAGCATGCCGCTTGCGTCGGCCGAGCGCTTCAGCTGGTCGAGCCCTTTAAGCAGGGCCTTGCGGTCCTGGAGACGGTTGAGCGTGACGCCGTTGAGCCGCAGGTCCGACATGCCTTGACCGTTCGGCCGGAAAGCCTGATACGCCGCGCCCAGAAAGCCCGGAGATCCCGGCTCGGACCATTCGACGTGGCTGGTCCGATCGGCCAGCGCGACGAACGGCGGAACCGAGGGGGTCACCGGCCCCTGCACTTTGGCAATGATCGAGCCGATGCTCGGCCGGCCGCCGATCGTGAGGCTGTCGCGACGCGGCCAGCCGCTCAGGCATTGGTAGCCGTCATGATTGTCGACGGCGCCGACGACCGACCGAATGATGGCAAACTTGTCCATCATCGCGGCGATCTTCGGGAAGCACTCGCCGATCTGGATGCCCGGCACCTTGGTCGAAATGGGGCTGAACTCGCCGCGGATTTCCTTTGGCGCTTCGGTTTTGATCTCCCAGAGATCCTGATGCGGCGGACCACCGGCGAGAAAGACGTTGATGACCGCTTTCTGCTGCGACTTGTTCGGCGACTTGCTCGCTGCTTCGGCACGAAGGATCGTCGGCAGGCCCATGCCTCCGACTGCGCTCATCGACAATCCGCCGATTTTCAAAAACGTGCGGCGCGAGAGTCCGTCACAATAGGGCGTCGTCGGCCCAAAAAGCGTCAGCATCGCGGTTTGGTCCTCGGAGCCAGATCAAATCTGCGACCAGTTCAGGGTCTGGAAGCCAGAGCAAATCTGGTTGGGCGGGCAGCTCGTCGGAAAGCGCTCTCGGCGATGGTGGTGTTTAACGTCTGGGCGGCAAAAAAAACGGCGGCACAAAAAGGCGGGCAAATTCAGGCAGGACGTCGACATCGAAGGGCGCGAGTGGCGAACACTTCAACGCATATTGATGTCTGACTCTCAGAATAAATCGGTCGACTGCGACCGTCAAGAGCAGCGAAATCGGCGCTAATTGCCAGAACGGCCGGGCGATCGTGCGGGAAAGTTGAAGCGTGAGTCGGAGGGCTTCGTTCGCAACTGAGGACGATTGTTCGCGCCCGCCTCAAGTCGTAGACTCTGAGTCAGCCGAGCGTCTGCGCTTTAGCTCAGTCAGCAGTTTCCCCGCTGCCCGCTCCCGCGGATATCGCATCCAAGACCGGGGCTCGATTCGAATGTGTCCACTCGCGACCGGCGAAACTGGCCACCCTCCCGCACCCTCCATCGGACGCAAGAAATTGCTCCAGGCGGCCGTCGTGATTGTGCTCGTCGTGGGGGCGTCGATCGGCGGCGCGTTTTACTATTACCGCTACGGCGACAAGACGACCTCCGACGACAAGGTGATCGCCGCAGAAACCAAAGAGATCCTCTCGATCAAAGTTCCGGAGCGACTCTGGCCCAAGCTGATGATCACCCGGCCCGATGTGATGACGATGGTTGTCCACACGCCCTACAAGGAAACCTCTGATCCGTCCTGCCTGGCCATCGTCCGCTGCCTGCCCGAATGGGCGCACGAGTCCGGCAATCGGCCCAACCAGGTGCTGCAGTCGACTCTGCAGCAGTACTTTCCGCAGTTCGATACCGAGCGCTGGAAGGACACCGAAACGCGCGAGGTCCAGATTCGAGGCCGCCCCGAGAAAGTCGTCGTCGCCACGTCTTACCGCGTGGAGGATCACAAGGAAGTCCGCGTCGTGAGCCTCGACAATCTGGTCACGGACAAAGGGGCGATCGCGCTTTACTATCAAACGCCGGCGACTTCGACCGCGGACGACGACATCGAGATCATGCTCAAGTCGCTGAATTGAGGTTTCGCCGATGACCCAAATACAGCTCCCGCCGGGGCCAAAGGGAAGGCTCACCGCCCCCCTTCGGTTTCTCGATTACGCCCGCGATCCGCTCCGCTACCTGACTCGGATGGCGCGCAAATATGGCGACGTAGTGCTGTTCTCCGGTGGCCCGATGCCCTTTTACATGTTCAATCATCCCGACCAGATCGAGGAGATCCTGCGGCACAAGCATCGCGTCTTCAAAAAGGACGCGTACATGGAAGCGCTGCGTCCGCTCTTGGGCAACGGCCTCTTGAGCAGCGAGGGCGAAGAGTGGCGCCGCGCGCGGGCAATGGCTCAGCCGGCGTTTCAGGCCAAACAAATCCAGCAGTACGCCTCGACGATGGTCGAATACACCGAGCGGATGATCGCCGGCTGGCGTCCCGGCGAGACCCGCAACGTGCACACCGACATGATGCGGCTCACCTCGCAAATCGTGACCAAGACACTTTTCGACGTCGACGTGGAGGACGCAGAAGGGAGCATCGGGAAGAACCTCGAAGCGGCCATGATGTTCTACGCCAACCCGCTGGCGATGTGGCCGAAGTGGCGCTACGTGCCGACCCCGACCAATTTGCGGTTTCGCCGCACGCTCGGGCACCTCGACGGGCTGATCTACAAGATGATTCGCGACCGCCGTGCCGCGGGCCCCAGCGACCGCAGCGATCTGTTGTCGCGTCTGCTGTGGGCAGAGGATGAACAAGGTCGCAAGATGTCGGACACCGAACTTCGCGACGAACTCCTGACGTTGTTCCTCGCCGGCCACGAAACGACGGCCCTCACCCTCACCTACACGTTCTATCTGCTGGCAACCCATCCCGAGGTGGAGGCCGAGCTGCATGCCGACGTTGATCGCGTTTTGGGTGATCGCCTGGCCGCGGTCAACGATGTGCCGGCGCTGCACTTCGCCGAAAACGTCATCAAAGAATCGATGCGAATCTATCCGCCGGCTTGGACGCTCGGCCGCGAGGCCACCGAGGACGTCGAGATCGGCGACTATTTCCTGCGGAAGGGAACGCAGGTGCTGATGGCCCAGTGGATCGTCCACCGCGACCCACGCTTCTGGCCCGAGCCCGAACGATTCCGGCCGAGCCGCTGGGACGAACAGCAGACGAAGCAGCTGCCCCGCTGCGCCTACTTCCCGTTTGGCGACGGACCTCGAGTCTGTATCGGCAACAATTTCGCGATGATGGAAGCCGTGCTGCTCCTGACGACCATCGTGCGACGCTGCCGACTCGATCTGGTTCCTGGTCAGACGCTGCGGTTAGTCCCATCAGTCACAATGCGCCCGCGCGACGGCATCATGGCCACGGTCTGCGAGCGCAACGGCGCCGGGACCGCCCAAACGCCTCGCGCCCGAGAATACGCGACCAACTGACGAGCCAATCGCAAGGCAACATCTGGGTCCGCGTTTGGTTGGTCGCTCTGGTAGCGGCGGTGCGCGATTTCGCGCAGCCTCCGGCACTTTCCCCGTGATATCCGCCCGGATTTCGCGACTTCCTTGTTAGCTTCTTCGAAGGAATGCAACCAAACGTGCGTAAAACTACGTGCTTGACAGTGTTAAACCGCTTCGCATAGGATGCCTGAGCAAGAGCACTTCAGGTGCTCGTCCGCGCAGGCTGGGTAGCTGTGTCGATTGCGACACGCGGGCGTAATTCGTTTTTGGGATTTAACTTAGAAACCTAGGTCCAATGGCGGTCCCCAAAAGACGACACTCGCACTCCCGCTCCCGCAAACGGCGCAGCCATAACGCGGTCAAGCCAATTCAGTTGGTTTACTGTCCCCAGTGTCAGACCCCGGCTCCGAGCCATATGGTCTGCCCCCATTGCGGCTATTACCAAGGTCGAACGATCGTCGCGACTGCGGAATAGCCGGCCAAGGAAAAGCCTGCTATGCGGATTGCGCTCGACGCCCTCGGGGGCGATTACGCTCCCGATCCAAATATTGACGGCGCCCTCGTCGCTCTCGAGGCCAACCCCGATCTCGAAATCGATCTGGTCGGCGACCCCTGCCTCCTCTCCCCTCGCCTGGCCGAACGCAGTTATTGCGGCGATCGGCTGAAGGTCGTCCCCTCCGAGGGATGCGTCGGCATGGAAGAAAAGCCGACGGAGGCGCTGCGGCGCAAGCCCAACTGCTCGATCGCCGTCTGCTGGCGGCTGATGGCCGAGAGAGCCGTCGACGCCGTCGTGAGCGCCGGCAACACGGGAGCCGTCGTGGCAGCCGGGATGCGGACGCGGCTGTATCTCAAGGGAGTCAAGCGGCCGGGAATTGCCGTGGCGCTGCCGAATCTCCGCGGACGCTCGGTGCTGATGGATGTGGGCGCCAATCCGGCTGCCCGCCCTGAGCACCTTTACCAATACGGCGTGATGGGAGCGATTTACGCGCGAAACATCCTGGGCATCGAAGAGCCGCGGGTCGGTCTGATCAACATCGGCAGCGAGGACGGCAAGGGGAATGATCTCTACCGCGAGACGCACACATTCCTGCAGCAGAGCCGGCTGAAGGACCACTACATCGGCAATGTCGAGGGCCGCGGCCTTTATCAGGGCGAGGCCGACGTGCTGATCTGCGAGGGGTTTGTCGGCAACGTCGTGCTTAAAGTGAGCGAGGGGATCGCCGAGTACTTTTTGCGCACGTTCCATCACGAAGTGATTGGCCGCCTCGACCAGGAGCGGGAGATGGCCGGCCGGATGCTGGGCGACTTGGCCCGCCGCTACCAATACCACGAGCACGGGGGCGCGCCGCTGTTGGGAATCGACGGGATCTGCATCATCTGCCACGGATCGAGCAACGCCCGGTCGATCACCAACGCCTTGCGGGCGGCCACGACCTTCAACCATCGCCATATCAACGCCCAGATCGTGGAAGAACTTGCCGTGGGGGTGGAGGCCTGACGCGTGGGCAAAACCGCGTTCCTCTTCCCCGGGCAGGGTGCGCAGCACGTCGGCATGGGCCGGTCGATCGCCGAAAAGCTTCCGGCGGCCCGGCGTCTGTACGACGAGGCCGACGAGATCCTGGGCTTCCCCCTGTCGCGCCTCTGCTTTGAAGGGCCGGTTGCTGAGCTCGACACAACTGTTGTGAGCCAGCCCGCGATCTTTGTCACGAGCCTGGCCGCACTCGAGCTGCTCAAGTTGGAAAAGCCCCAGGCTGCCGATTCGTGCGCCATGGCGGCCGGCCTGAGCCTGGGAGAATATACGGCCCTTGTTTTCGCGGGAGCCTTATCGTTTGCCGACGGATTGAAAGTGGTGAAACGCCGTGGCGAGGCGATGCAGCAGGCCTCGGATGCCACGCCCTCGGGGATGGTGAGCATTTTGCTCCTCGACCGGGAAAAGGTGGAATCGATCCGGGAGCAGGCGGCGGCGGTGGGATTTATCGAAATCGCCAATTACCTCTGTCCGGGCAACCTGGCTCTGTCGGGCGAAAAAGCCGCCTGCGAGAAGGCCGCCGAGTTGGCCGAGTCGCAGGGGGGCAAGGCCGTTCGCCTGGCGGTGGCCGGGGCCTTTCACACAAAGCTGATGAAGCCGGCTGACGGGCGGCTGGCCGAGGCGCTGGCCCAGGTGACCATCGCCCGACCACGAATTCCCGTGATTTCCAACGTCGACGCCCAGGCGCACAGCGAACCGGAAACCCTCCGGCAAAACCTCGTCCGGCAGGTCGTCAGCCCGGTGCGATGGGAAGACTCGATCCGCTCGATGCTCGGCCAGGGCGTGACGGAGTTCTTCGAGATCGGCCCCGGCAAAGTCCTCCGCGGGCTGTTGAAACGCATCGAACGGAAAGCCGATTGCCAAACAATCAACGACTCACCCTGAGCCAGTGGCTCTCTGTGCGGGCTAGCCGCATGGGAGCCCGTAAAGACGTCACGCGGCTAGCCCAAACAAACCGCGAAGCGGCTTTGATCGCGATGCGACCGCAGGCCAAGTCACACAACACGCGCCTGGTTTAGCTGCTGTTTACAGGAGTCCTTTAACGAGCTATATCTTCGCACGTGCTTCGGACTTGCGAAGCCGCGCAAAATTACGGTGAATAGGCAGGTTCGACTGCGCATCGCCGGGGTCACTGACGGCCCTTGGAGGTGGGCGAGCGTTGGTTCAAAACGCAACCGCATCCGGTCGGGCCAGATCGGGGCGATTGCCTCGCGATATCGAAAACGCTTCGTTTCAAAAGCAACGACCATTCGCTTGGGAGGGTAACAGGGTGTCGACAATCGTTGAAGAAAAAGTGATCGGCATCGTGAGCGAGCAATTGGGCGTGCCGAAGGAAGAGGTCAAGCTCGAAAGCTCGATCATCGAGGACCTCAAGGCCGACTCGCTCGATGTGGTCGAATTGGTGATGGAGCTCGAAGACGAGTTCGACATCACCATCCCCGACGACGACTACGAAAAGCTCAAGACCGTCGGCGACGCGATCAAGTACATCGACGAGAAGAAGTAAAGTAATGAAGAGGCGCGTCGTGGTGACCGGCGCGGGGCTAGTCACCGCGCTCGGCTGCGAGCTGGCCGACTTCTGGGACCGGATCTGCGCCGGAAAAAGCGGAGTCGGACCGCTCAAGCGGTTCGACACGACCGACTTCAAGGTCACCTTCGGCGGCGAGATCCGCGACTTTTCTCCCGAAGATCACCTGGCGCTCGACGGCAAGGAGGTCCGCCGCCTCGACCGCTTCGTACAGTTCGCGATGGTCGCCGCGCACAAGGCGATCGAGCATTCGGGGATCGACCTCTCTCAGGGCGATCCTTATCGGCACGGCACGCTGATCGGAAGCGGAATCGGCGGCCTGCACGAGATCGAAGAGCAGCACTCGAAACTGTTCGAGCGCGGTCCGTCGCGCGTTTCCCCCTTCATGATCCCCAAGCTGATCGTGAACGCGGCCAGCGGAAACGTCTCGATCCGCTGGGGGCTGCGCGGACCCAATAGCGCCGTCGCGACCGCCTGCGCCACGGCGACCAACGCCATCGGCGACGCCTTCCGGATGATTCAAAACGACGTGGCCGATGTGATGCTGGCCGGCGGCAGCGAAGCCGCGATCACGCCGATGTGTCTCTCCGGCTTCGCGCGAATGAACGCCTTGTCGACGCACAACGCGGAACCCGAAAAAGCCAGCCGCCCGTTCGATGCCGATCGCGACGGATTCGTCCTTTCCGAGGGGGCCGGCGTTGTCATCATCGAAGAATACGAACATGCCAAACGTCGCGGCGCCCGGATGCTGGCCGAGATCGCAGGCTACGGGATGACGGCCGACGCCAACCACATGACGGCTCCCGATCCGGAAGGGCGTGGAGCGGCCCGCGCGATGGCCTGTGCCCTCAAGGACGCCCAGCTCGATCCCGACAAGATCGACTACATCAACGCGCACGGCACCAGCACGCCGCTGGGCGACAAGGCCGAGACGATCGCGATCAAAGCCGTCTTTGGCAGCCATGCGAAACGGCTGGCCGTCTCGAGTACCAAGAGCCAGATCGGCCATCTACTCGGGGCCTCGGGAGGCGTCGAAACCATCGCGTCGATGCTGGCGATCCAACATCAAGTGGCGCCTCCGACCATCAATCTGGAGCATCCGGATCCCGACTGCGACCTCGAGTACGTGCCGAACGAAGCCCGGCCGATGAAGATCAACCGGATCCTCAAAAACAGCTTCGGCTTCGGCGGCCACAACGCCTGCCTGGTCCTGGCCAAGACGGCTTGACGACCGCTTGCGATTCTGGAAAGTGGAGCGGGTACGCTGGTCGGACGAGGCGTCAGGGGCGGTCTGGCGGGTCTTCGCGTCGGCCCCAGTTCAGCGTCTTATAGTTCGACGTGAGCACGTCTGTGCGTGCATCGACCTGGGGCAGATGGTCGCTCGCGATCGCTACGTCTCCAAACAGGCGCCCGATCGACGCTCCGAGGTCGCCGATGAATGGCCCATCGATTGCCGTCACGGACTGGCGATTTTCGGCGACCAGGTCGAGTAAGCCGGGAAACTGGGGGGCGAATTCGCTGCGGCGGATGAGGAGACTGCCGTGCTGCAGAATTGCCCCGCGACGCCGGCGTTGCGCGCTGCCGAGGATTTTCTGACCGCGGAGCACGATGTCCCGCGAATCGCCGCGACCAAAACACAAGAAGGTCCCTTCGCGTTCCGCGAGCGTTTCTCCGCGAAGAGCCGCGTCGATCCCCCGCTCTGCCAGCGCCATCACGACTCGTTCATGGACGAGGTTGTAGATTTGCGTGGGATTTTCCGCCAAAGGGTGACGGGGCGGCACGGAACACGAGTACGTCCACTCGTGATGGTGCAGAATCGCGCCGCCCCCCGTGAGTCGCCGAACGATCGGCAGGCCGGCGAGCCCTGGGATCGCGCTTGCCGCCTCGGCAGTTTGAAAGTAGCCGAGCGAGACCGTCGCGGCGCTCCAGCGGTACCAGCGGACTGTGCAGTCGCCGCAATCGAGAGCCGCTTCGAGCAGGGCCTCATCCCGCGCCATGTTGCGGACGCCGTCCCGGGGTTCCGACTCGATTACGACGCGGACGGTTCCCATTTCAGGATCGGCTTGCGGGCCGCTTGCACGTCGTCGGGCCGGCTGACGACTGTCGAATGCGGCGCCTCGTGAAGAGACTTGGGGTCCTCGGCGACGATCTTGTGAATCGCCTCGGCGAAGGCGTCGAGCGTTTCCTTCGATTCGGTTTCGGTCGGTTCCACCATCATGGCTTCGGCAACGACCAGGGGAAAATAGACCGTTGGCGCGTGAAATCCGTAATCGAGCAGCCGCTTGGCAATATCCATCGCCGAGATGCCGCGCTCCTTGTAGAGGGTTCTGGCGGACGCGACGAATTCGTGCATGCAGCGCTTGCCGTGGGGCGTCGGCAGCACGTC
>DASPSM010000717.1:0-8111 GCA_035623955.1 Planctomycetaceae bacterium | reverse complement strand
GCACGATAAAGGCCGCGGACCCGACGCCGAAATCGCGCGCTTGCCCCAAAGTACTTTCCGCGCGTACGGAGTGATTGATGAGATTTGTTGCCGCCTGCGGTGCGTTCCTGGTCGTTCTTTCCGGTTGCGCGTCGCTGTTCGCCGACGATCGGTTTGACGCGCAATGGATCTGGTATGACACGGGACATCCGGAACAAAGCGCGCCTGTCGGCAAGGTCTGGTTCCGCTTCGAGGTCCGCGCCGGGGAGCCGTCGACCGGGGCCGCACGCGTCCTCTGCGACGATCACTTCATCCTCTGGGTGAACGGAACCAGAATCGGCGAGGGAGACGCCAAACAGCTCTACCGCTTCAATCTGAACAACATTGTCGACCGCGGCCCGAATGTCTTCTGCGTCGAGGCCGAGAATCGCGGCGGCAAAGCCGGACTGTTCATCGACGGCGAAGTCCGCAGCCAAGGCGGCCACAAGATCCCCTTCGATACCGGGTCTGGGTGGCTGGCGACGACCATGCCGCCCGTGGGCACCGCCTGGCTGCAACCGAAGTTCGACGCCCGAGGCTGGAAGCCGGTCAAAGTTATCGGGCCACACGATAAGTCGCCCTGGAAGGGCATCGTCCTGAAGGAGACGTACCTCGACCGCTTCGACGTGCCGAAAGGCTTCGAGCTGTCGCGCATCGCCGAGCCCAACATGGTCGGCTCGCTGGTGGCGATGACCTGGGGCAACCGCGGTCGGCTGATCGTCTCGCGCGAGCGGGGACCGATCCTCTGCCTGATCGATGACAATCACGACGGCGTTTTCGACCGCGCCGTGGAATACACGACCGATGTCAAGAACTGCCAGGGCCTGTGCACGGTCGGCGACGATCTCTACGCGGTCGGGCAGGGACCGAAGGGGGTCGGCGTTTACTGCCTGCCCGATAAAAATCACGACGACAAGGCCGACGAGGTCCGGTTGGTCGTGCACAGCCAGGGGGGCATGGGCGATCACGGCCCGCACGACGTGGTCTTCGGGCCGGACGGCTGGCTCTATCACAACATGGGGAACCATGCCCACATCAGGGAAAAGAAGCCCGAGCCGACGTCGCCGTGCCGGGATTACGACGAGGACAATCTGCTCGTCCCCAGCTTCGAGGATCCGGGAGGACACGCGGTTGGCGTCAAGGCCCCCGGCGGCACCATTTGGCGCTTCACGCCCGACGGAAAGCGTTGGTGGATGGAAACCAGCGGCTTCCGCAACGAATATGATTTCGCGTTCAATGCGGCCGGCGAAATGTTCACCTTCGACTCCGATATGGAATGGGACGTCGGCGCGTATTGGTACCGACCGATCCGCGTTAACCACTGCACTGCCGGCGCGGAGTTCGGGTGGCGCAGTGGGGCGGCGAACTGGCCCGCCTATTATTTTGATTCTCTCCCCGGGAATGTCGACGTGGGTCGCGGCTCGCCGACGGGAATGGTCTTCTACGAGCACAATCAACTCCCGCAGAAGTTTTTCGGCAGCCTGATCATGGGCGACTGGTCGATGGGCCGGATCCTCGTCGCCCATCTGCAAAAGACCGGAGCTACTTACACGGGGACGTGGGAAACGCTCCTTTCGGGGAATCCGCTCAACGTCACTCACGTCGAGGTCGACCGCGACGGTTCGATTGTGTTTTGCACGGGCGGCCGCGCCACCGAAGGAGGCGTGTATCGCCTGCGCTATAAAGACGGCTCCTCCAAGCCCGCCGACGCCACCACGGTTGCCGAGTTGCTCAAATTGCCGCAGATCGAAGCGGCGTGGGCTCGCGAGATTGCCGCCCGTGTCAAGGCAGAATCCGGTCCGCAGTGGGAGTCGAAACTGGCCTCCGCCGTCCGCGGGCGCAATCCGGCGGCAGCGATCCGGGCGTTGACTCTGCTCAATCAATTCGGTCCGAAGCCCGATCTGCGGCTGCTGCTGGAGGCGGCCAATTCGCGCGACGCCGGAGTCCGCGCCTTCGCCACGCATCTGCTTGGGTTTCACGAGGGACTCGAAGTCCGCGCGGCTCTGACGCGCTTGCTGGAGGATCCCGACAGGACAGTCCAGCGCCGGGCGTGCGAGGCCTTCATCCACAGCGGCATCGAGCCGCCGGTCGACAGGATTCTCCGCCTGGTTGGAAGCGACGATCGGTGGCTGCGGTTTTCGGCGCGGCTCGCGCTGGAGCGCGTTCCACAAGACCGCTGGCTGCACACTGCACTCGCGTCGAATAATGCGCATGTCGTGACCGAGGCGCTGTTAGCCTGCTACCGCCACGATCGACGCGGCTCGGCGCCGATGATCCTGACTGAGACGGCCAGGCTCCTGTCGCAGCCGTCGAGACAGTCGAGTCCCGAAATCAAGCTCGCTGCTCTCCGCCTCGTCCAATTGGCGCTCTTGCAAGGAGCCCGGAACGCAGGTTCGGAGCAGATCGGCCACACATTGTTGGCCGCCTTCCCAACGGGCGACACTCCGATCGATGCTGAGACGGCGCGGATCCTGGCCGTGCTGAACCTCGCGCCCGCGGCCGAAAAACTGATGCGGCTCGTCGAGACCTCGCCCGACCATGGCGTGCAGCTCCACTACGCGCTGACGCTGCGCTACCTCAACGCCGGCTGGACGTTCGACCTCAAGCGGCGACTTTTGGCCTGGTACGAGGGAACTCGCGACTGGGAAGGGGGCAACAGCCTCGCGGGCTACGTCTCCAATATTGTCGGGGCGACCTCCGAGCGATTCACGCCGTCGGATCGCAAGTACTTCGTGCAGCACGGCTCCGAATTCCCCGCGGCCGCCGCCTTGCTCGTGCGGATCTGCAAGCCGGAAGAGATTGCCGACTATGAAAAGATCCTCGGTGACCGGCTGGCGGATGCGACCGCCAAAAACGGCCGTGGCGAAGAGCTGGTCGCGGCGGCCATCCAGTCGCTCGGCAAGAGCGACTCGCCGACGGGCCGCGCGATGCTGCGACGGCTCTACGACGACTATCCCGATCGCCGGGAAATGATCGCACGCGCGGTGGCCGCTCGGCCGACGACCGACGATTTGCCGCTGCTGGTGCGGACGCTGCAGTTCGCCGATTCGACCACAATGCAGCTCTGTCTGGAGGCGCTGGGCGACATCGATGCGCGTCCGGACAAAGCCGACGTATATCGCACGCTGATCCAGGCCGCGCTCAAGCTCGGCAAAGACGGTGGCCGCGGGGCAATCGGCGTCCTTTGCGACTGGACCAAGGCCGACGCCAAGGCGGGCCGCGATCTCGACAAAGCGATCGCCTTCTATCAGAAGTGGTATCGCGACAAGTTCCCCTCCGCCCCGGCTCCCGAACTCCCCAAGAGCGAAACGGCGAAGTCCAAATACACGATCAACCAGATCCTCGACCTGGTCGAGCACGACGCGCGGGGCGCGGCCGCAAACGGACGGCTGGTCTTCACCAAGGCCAAGTGCGTCCGCTGCCACCGCTTCCAGAGCGAAGGAGAATCGGTCGGGCCCGATTTGAGCTCGGTGCGGCGGCGCTTCCAGCGCAAAGAGATCGTCGAGTCGATCGTCTATCCGTCGCAGGTCATCTCCGACCAGTACCGAATGGTGCAGGTCGTCACCAAGGAGGGACAAGTGTACCTCGGCATGCCGGTGCCTGGCGTCTCGAAGAACGATAAGCTGGTCCTCTTGATGTCCGACGCGACGAAGCTCGAAATCCCCACGAGCCGCATCGAGGAGCAAAACCCGTCGAAGACCTCGGTCATGCCGGCTGGCCTGCTCGACCAGTTGTCGCTGGGCGAAATCGCCGATCTGTTTGCGTTCCTCGAGACGAGCAAGCTCAATGCCCCGGTGACGCAAGCGGCCGGACGGTGAATCATCAGCCGGCAAGCGCGCGGTAATCGACTTGGCCGGCGGATTTTTCGAGAATCGTCGCCGGGCGATGACTACACTACGCTTGATCGGTGATACGGCGAGGAATGGAACGGGTTCACGCCCACTCCGCGTCGGCCCTCCGGGAGCGCTTCCATGCCGGCCAGTCAGTCTTGCGACGCTCGTTTTCCGCCCCGCTTTCTTTGGGCCGACTTACGGCCGCTGGCCCGCGCTCTGATGCTACTTCTTTGGGCGTTTGCCGCGCTGGGGCCAGCCGCTGCAGGCGATCAATCGACGCCCCCGGGCGACCAATCGCCAAAGCCGGCGGAGCAGGGCCCGAAGCGGATGCCGCTGATTACCGTCTCGAAGAAGACGACCGCGCTCGTGAGTCCGCTCGACGCCGAAGGATATGTCGACTATCTGGCTGCACTCAATCAGAGAGTGAGCCAGGGAGTGACGCCCCAGAACAATGCCGGAGTTCTGCTGGTGCGGGCTTGGGGTGCGAAAGAGTTCGAGCCGCGCCAGCGGCTGCAGTACTTCCACGTGCTGGGAATCGAGCCGCTGCCCGACGGAGGTCCGTTCCTCACGGAATTCCCGGCGTACGTGATGAAAAAAATGGGTCGTCCGGCGACGAAGACGGAACTGGCCGACTTCGATCGCGCGCTGCACGAGGCGTGGTCCGCCCGCCGAATGCCGCTGATCAGTGAGTGGCTCAAAGCGAACGCGGGGCCGCTCGATCTCGTGGTGGCGGCGACGCGGCGGTCGCAGTGTTACTTGCCGCTGGTCGAGCCGCCCGGCGCTGGCTTGCAGGGAATGCCGCTGCCAGGCCACGACGGGTCGCGGAAGGCCGCGCGGTTAATGGTGGCCCGGGCCATGCTGCGGCTCGGCGAGGGCAAAATCGAGGAGGCTGAGCAGGACCTGCTGGCGTGCCACCGCCTAGGGCGGCTCTACGGCCGCACGCCCTTTGCGATCCCGGCCCTGGTCGCCGTCGCCATCGATTCGATCGCCTTCCAAGGCGACGCTGAGTTACTCGCCTGCGGCAACCTGTCGGCCGAGCGGGCGCTCGCCTATCAAGACGCGCTCCGTAAACTTCCCGCGCTACCTGCGATGGTCGACGTCATCGACCGGGACGAGCGGTTCGTGTTTCTCGACACGGTCGCGAGTTTCGCACGCCTCGGTCCGCCTCACGGAGGCGGGGGCGGTCCGCGGGGCGGGATGCTTTCGGGTCTCCTGAAGGGGCTCTCTGGCGGTCCGGCCCTCAATTGGAACGACGCTTTCGTCTTTGGGAACGAACAGTTCGACAAGGTGGTCGCCGCCGCCCGCAAGCCGACGCTGGCCGAGCGCAAGGCAGCCTTTGCCGAGTTGGACCGCGAGACTCTCGCGATGTCCGACAAACTCAAGGGAGGCAGCGATCTGGGCTTCTTGTTCACGGTGATGCGAAAGGACATGGGCCGCCAGATCGGGATGGCGCTGACCGTGCTGCTTCTGCCCGCACACCAAGCGTATTTTGAAGCGGAGAGCCGCTCTCACGCCCGCGAGGCGCTAGAACAGGTCGCGTTTGCGCTGGCGGCTTACCGGGCCGATCATCGCGCCTATCCGGCCGGCCTCAACGAACTCGCGCCCAAATACCTGGCCCGCCTGCCACTCGATCCCTTTAGCGACCAGCCACTGAATTATCAGAAGCAAGCTGCGGGATTTCTGCTCTACTCGGTCGGGCCCAACGGCGTCGACGATGGCGGACGGACCTACGACTCGAAGCCGCGCGGCGACGACATCGTGTTTCGCGTCTCCCCCTGCGCCGGACCGCGGACCGCTCGGTGATTCGCGGAGCCGCGCCGGAACCACCTCGCAGCGGTACACTTCAATTGGGTGGTCCGGCGGCCACCACGGGGCCTGGCTAGCGCGCCCAACGACCCAATCCGCGGTCTTTCGGCCAGCTGCACATGCCTGCCAACCTGACACCGCCGTATCAAAAAGCTCACCCACACGTTACAGGCTGCGTCTCGATGCGATTCTGGCTGCGCCGACTGCTCTCGATTGACTTAGGCAAAGCGCTAGTCGGCGCTGTGCTCCTCCACGTTGTGGCGATCTTTGCGCCATCGAACGGTGCCGACGACCGACCGCCGGCCGTCGCGAAGCCCAATCCAAAGGCGGCGACCGCTCCCAAGCCGAAGCCGAAGATCACCGTGTCCAAGCAGACGACCTACATCCTCAAGCCGGTCGATTCCGACGGCTTCGTCGACTATCTGGGCGCGCTCAACCAGAAAGGAAGCCAGGGAGTGACGCCAGTGAGCAATGCGGGCGTCCTGCTGGTGCGGGCCTGGGGTGCAAAAGAATTCGAGCCCCGCGAGCGACTGCGGTACTACCAGCTGCTCCGAATCGAGCCGCCGCCCGACGGAAGCCCGTTGCTCACGGATTTCGAGGCGTTCGTGGTGAAAAAATCGGGCCGTGAGCCGACGACGGCCGAATTCGCCGACTTCGGGCAGTCGCTGCGCGAGCCTTGGTCAACCCGCCAATCGCCCCTCTTGGCCGAGTGGGTGACGGCGAATGAGAAGCCGCTTGAACTGGTGCTGGAGGCGACGCGGCGAACGCGGTGCTATTTGCCGCTGGTTGCGCCGGTCGGCTCGGGGATTGCAGACATGCCGCTCCCCGGCGCGGCATCGCGCGCCGCCGCCCGCTTGCTGACCGCCCGGGCGATGTCGGAAATCGCGGCTGGAAAGATCACGGAGGCCGAGCGCGACCTCCTGGCATGCCATCGGCTGGCTCGGCTCTACGGCCACACGCCATTTTCGATCCCCGCTCTGGTCGCATACGTCGAGGATGCGATGGCCTGCGCGGGGGACGCCCGGCTGATGGACTCGGCCCATCCTTCGGCCGAGCGTGCTTTGGCCTATCAGCGGGAGCTGCGGGGCCTCGAGCCCCTGCCGACTCTAGTCGACGCAATCGAAGCGGAACGGTTTCAGTTTCTCGACACGATTATTTCGCTGGCCCGCCAGGGGCCGCCCGCGGATTTGGATGCACGAGGCGGGAATGTCGCCATTTTTGGAAATCTGCAATCGCGCTGGGCCTCTCTGAATTGGGACGACGCGCTGGCTTTTGGCAATGAGCAATTTGACAGGGCCATCGCCGCCGCCCGCAAGCCGAGCGTTCCCGAGCGCAACGTTGCCTTCCGGCAATACGATCGGGAAATGCGGGCGGCGTCCGCAAAGGCGAGGCGCGGCTCATCGGACCTGTCGGCGATTTTTTCCGTGCTGCAAAACAACCGCGAACGACAAATGGGCGAAGTGCTGACGTTCCTGTTGATGCCGGCACTCCAAGCGACGTCCAACGCCGAAGATCGCGCTCACACTCGCGAGGCGCTGGGGCAGGTTGGCTTTGCCTTGGCGGCCTATCATGCCGATCACGGCACTTACCCGGAGAGCTTGAACGCGCTCTCACCAAAGTACATCACACGCGTGCCGAACGATCTTTACACCGAGCAACCGCTTCACTACCGCCGCGAAGGTGCCGGGTGTCTGCTGTATTCCGTCGGCGCCAACGGTGTCGACGACGGCGGCCGAACGTTCGACTCGCAGCCGCCTGGTGACGACATCGTCCTCCGCCTTTCCGGCGGTCCGCGACCGAGGCATTAGGCCATCCATGCCAGCCAATCTCACGCCGCAGTATCAGAAAGCCGAGGAGGAGTACCGCCGCGCACAGACTTCCGAAGAGCAAGTCCGCTGCCTCGAGCATATGCTGAAGCTGATCCCCAAGCACAAGGGGACCGAAAAGCTGCAGGCCGATCTCAAAACGCGGCTCAAGGAGGCCCGCGGCGCCGCCGAGCACGAGGCGCACGCGCCGAAGAAAGTCGGCAAGAGTTATCGTTATCCGCGGCAAGGGGCGGGGCAGGTCATCCTATTGGGTGGGCCGAACGCCGGCAAGAGCCGCATCCTGGCCGAGCTGACGCATGCCACGCCGGAGGTCGCTCCTTACCCTTTCACCACGCGCGAGCCGATGCCCGGGATGATGGCCTGGGAAGACGTGGCCGTGCAGTTGATCGACACGCCTCCAATCACCGATTCGCATTTTGAGGCGTATCTCACTAGCATCGTGCGTTCGGCCGATTTGGCTCTGTTGGTTTTCGACGGCTCGTCCGATGACGCGCCCGATCAGACGATCGACGTCGTGCGGCAACTGGCCGCGCGCAAGACCGAACTGGCCGCCCAGTCGGGCTTCGCTGATGAGGACTTTTCAACCGTGCGAATTCAGACTCGCCTGATCGCCACCCGCGGAGACGAT
>DASPSM010000444.1:0-18343 GCA_035623955.1 Planctomycetaceae bacterium | reverse complement strand
CAGAATTCGTGACCCACAGAATTTGGAGACGCAGCCTCTCGGAGGACGGGACGGGACACGAGCGGGACGGGACACGAGCGGGACGGGACACGAGTGTCGGGGGAACGGTTCGGCCCGCGCAGCGGCCAGGGATAGGAATTTGAACAGGAGGTAACAGAGGTCGGGAGAACACTTTGCGCATTGGTTCTCCCTCCGCTTCCTCTGCGTCTCCTGTTCGCAATGCCTCCTCCGGCAGATGGGACGGGACACGAACGGGAAGGGACACGACCAGAGTTCGCGGCCCTTTTGGTTTCGCCGCATCCATAAATAGCGCAGACTGGAGGGCCTGAAGTCGATCGCTGATCCCAAGCACTCGTCGATCAAAGAGACCTGTGGTACCGGTCGTACGAATTGCCCAGCTTGCCGACGCGCGAAAAGTGGCCGAGGTCCACGTCGCGACGTGGCAGCGCGCTTATCGTGGCCTCATTCCCGACGACTATCTGAATTCGCTGTCGGTGGACGACCGGGAATCGACCTGGCGCGAAATCCTGGAAAAAAAGGCGTGCGAGCTTTGGGTCGCGGCGGAAGACAACTCGCACGAACTGGCCGGCTGGGTTGCGTTTGGAAAGTGCCGGGACGCAGACCAGTCCGCATCGGTCGGCGAACTGTGGGCGATTTACGTCGCTCCGAATTACTGGTCGTCGGGCGTCGGTCGAACGCTCTGGCTCGCGGCTCGAACTCGGCTGATCGAGAGGGGCTTCACCGAGGTCACGCTCTGGTGCCTGGCGGGCAACGAGCGCGCGGACCGGTTCTATCGGAACGCCGGATTCCTTTCCACGAGCACAAAGAATAAGTTTGAGCTTGGCGGAGCGATCCTCGAAGAAGTCCGCTATCACGCTCGGCTTGCGCCATCGACTCCGGGAGCAGGGGAGACGCCCGCAACAGCGGGCTCGGACAGTTCGCGATCCCAGGCCGCTAGTCGTGCGCCGGGGCCGCTGACTTCGCCTCGACATCAATGATGTGGGCGGTCGGCCGCGTGAAGTCGATCACAAGTTGATCGGGCGCGGTGATCTGCGTGACGTTGCCAGCGCGATCTTTCACAGTCAGTCGAACGAAGACTTTTCCCGGCATGCCCGATTCGATCGACCAGATGTAGCGCCCCGTATTGGCCTGCCAGTCGCCGATCTTCTGCCACGGCCCACTCTTCTCGGCCGCGTATTCCAGCAGAATGGGGGTGGGGCCGAAGTGAGCGTCTTCCGCCATCCAGCGGAGCAGCACTTTGTTCTGCGATTTGCCCCGCCCGATCTGCGGAGGCAGCAATTGGGCGACGGGGGGCGTTTTGTCGACGACCACCACGATCGACGGGCTATCGCCCGGGCGAGGCGGGTCATCTCCGACGCCGGCGCCGTTTTTCACTCGCAGCTCGAATCCGTAAATGCCATCGCCGGGCACGCTGACGGGGAAGGGGCTCTTGTTATTCGGATTGGCTCCGTAGCGATACCACTTCTTGCCGCCGTCGGTCGTGATGAACAGCTCCACTTTCCCGAGGCCCGAGGGCCCCAGATCGTCGATGCGGTAGCCGATCTGGAAATCGGTGGTGTTGACGACGATCGTCCGCGGCTCTTCCTCTTTGGGCGGGCCTGGGTTGATGGCCGGGCTCGACCTGGCGTCGGCGTTTTCGTCAGTGCTCGAGGTTGAAGCCTGCGGGCCTTGGACGATCGCGGGCCGCGTCGAGGGGGAGTCAGAGACCAGGTCGTTGCGGAACTTCGGTTGAATGGTCGGGCCGGCGTTGCCGTTCTTCTCGTCCGCGAAAAACTCGCGATCGGAGGAGAGTGCGCCGTCGTTGGCCTCAGCACCGTTCGGCGCAGGCGGCGGCGATGAAGCCATCGGTTTCGTGCTGTCGGCCGGCGCGTTGTCGCTCGCAGGGTTCGCAGGCGGATTGAGCGCAGCCGCCTCGCGCAACGGAGCGGCGGCGCCGGGCGACGTGGTGGCCTTGGCGACCGGGGCTCGATACTCGCTGTCGTTGCGTTTATCGCCGTGCGGCCCCGGACGCACGTTGAGCTCGCGTTCCGCCGTCACAGAGTTACCGGCCAGATCGCTGATCGTGCCTCGCACGGCCACCAAGCCGCCGTTACGCACTTCCCAGCTCGTTTGTCCGCTTGGCTGCGGAACCACGGCGGCCGGCTGCCACTGAGGCGAGTCGGGCTGGCGATATTCGATCCGCAGCTTGCTGACGTCCAGGTGGTCGTCCGCGGCCGTCCAACGCAGCTCGACTTTGCCGGGCTCCAGCTCGGTGAGCAGCAGCTCCAGCACGGGGGGCGTCGCGTCGACGACGACTTTCAGCGCCGGCTCGATGTTGTTGCCAGCGGGATGCAGACGGTTAAACGCGTCGAGGGTTCGGACGGCAAACCAGTACTCGCCGTCGGCCGGCGCCAGAAAGTCGAAGTGATCGGCTCGCGGCTCCGCCCGATCGGCCATCCGCCAGCGCACGCCGCGATCCGTGGAAACGTAGAGCTGCACTTCGCGGGCCTGCAGCCGCTGCATCTCCGCCGGGTCGTAGCGGAAGGGGATCCGGAACCGCACCTTATTCGTAAAGACGGCTCCCGGCGAGGGCTCGGCGGCGGCCGCGGGTTGCGCGACGGCGGCGAGACAGATCTGGGCCGCAAGCAGCCCAATGATTCCCGCCCAGCAGCACGCAATCCGTCGCATCGGCGCGGTCCTTCGACGCCTTGTCGGGACCAACCGCGCCCACCGTAACAGCAGACGTACGGTGCCCCCTCTTCGGTATCGACCGCGAGGATCGGAACACTTGAAAGGAAGGCGAAACAAAAAGGGGAGGCGGAAAATGGGACGACTGCGTAAATCGTCCGACGTCGCATTCCCATTCGGAACGGCGAGGGCCCCTTTTTGCGATGTCGTTAGCCGGCCGGTTCTTCGACTTCGGAATCGGCCGATTCGGGCTCGGGCGAGGCACTCGACTCGAGCAGGTTGAGACCCCGCTCGCGCAGCTTTTGCCGCAGCTTTTCGCGCGCCAGCCGCAGGCGGCTTTTGCAAGTCGGCAGGCTGGTGTCCATGGCCATCGCCACTTCGGACAAGGGCAGGCCTGAATAGTGGTGCATCGTAAAGGTGAGTCGCTGGTCGGCGGGCAACGTCCGCAACAGCTCATCCACGATGCGTGCGAGCTCGCGTTGATCGGCCAGCTCTTCGGGCGGCGCGATGTTGGCCGTGAGCCGGCTGATCGCGTCTGACTCGCCGTCGTGCGTGCGCGAGAACGCGTGGACCAGCGCGTCGTGCGACTGCCGGCGGACGCTGTCGACCAGCAAGTTGCGGGCGATCCGGTAAATCCAGCCCCGAAAGCGGCCCGAAGGGAGATAATCCCACGCCTGGTTGAAGACGCGCAGCAGCGTCTCCTGCGTCAGGTCCTCGCAGAGCTGGCGGTCGCGGATGTTGCGAAAGAAAAACCCGATCAGCGGGCCTTGATAGCGCTCGACCAGCTCGTTGAACGCGGTGGTGTCACCCGCCTGAATGCGGATCATGAGCTGGTCGTCGTCGGTCATTTGCGGCACGAGACGTTCAACTCACGCGATCCATTCAAGGTGTCGAGGTCGCCAGCGCGACGTTGATCTTTACAACTCAGCAGCCTCGTTGACTGGCTGCGAGCGCCGATTCTACCATAATTCGACCGGGAAGGAGCGAAGCTGTGGCGTCCAAACACCTGGTCTTGCCCTACGGCAACGACCAGCGTTTCGAGATTGAAATCGAGAGCGAGCGCCTGGTGGCCGAGCAGGCCGCCCCGCGACCGAACTCACTTTATAAAGAGGAGCTGTTGGCGGCCCTGCGCGCGCCGATCGACTATCCGTCGATCGATCAGGCGGTCATCCCGGGCGACCGCGTGACGGTCGCCCTCGACCGTCATACTCCGGGCGCCGCCGGCCTCGTTGCGGGAATCTGGGAAGTGCTGGCTCCGCGCGGCATCGAAGCGGAGAAATTTACCGTCATCCAGCCGGCGACTCGCTTGGAGTCGCAATTGGCCGATCCGCGGACCGAGCTGCCGGAAGACGTTCGCTCGCGGGTCCGCTGGACGCTCCACGATCCGGCGCGGAAAGACGGGTGCGTGTATCTCGCGTCGACAGCATCCGGCGAGCGGGTCTACATGTCTCGAGACGTCGTCGATGCGGACTTCTTGATGTCGGCCGGAGTGATCGCTTTCGATCCGCTGATGGGATATCGCGGCACCAACAGCGTCTTTTATCCCGGGCTTTCATCGGCCGATGCGATGCAGCGCACGCAGGGGCAGGGGCATCTCGAGCTGGGCCCCAATGACAGCCGACCCCTGCGCGAGCTGATCGATGAGATCGGCTGGCTGTTGGGCAATCCGTTTGCCATCCAGGTCATCCCCGCGGCGACGGGGGGCGTGTCGCGCGTGCTGGCGGGCGTCTGCGAACCGGTCTTCAAGCAGGGTAAAAAGCTGCTCGCCGAGCAGTGGCACATCGAGGTGAGCGAGCGGCCCGACGTGGTCATCGCCGCGATCGACCATCAGATCGGGCTGCACGCCTGGGAGGAACTGGGGGCGGCCGTGGAAGTGTCGCGAAGTCTCGTCGCCCGCGGCGGCAAGATTGTGATCCTCTCGGATCTCGCGGCCGAGTTGCCGCAGGGATTGGAACTGATCCGCTCGAGCGAAAGCGCCCGCGACGCGATCCGGCCCCTGCGAAAGCAGGCGCCTCCGGATCTGGTCTGTGCAACGCAGCTCGCCTCGGCAGCCGATTGGGCCCGCATCTATTTGCTCAGCGGCCTGGCAGACGACGTCGTCGACGAGCTGTTCCTGACGCCCGTTTCCAACGAAACGGAAGTCCGCCGGTTACTGAAGAACGAAACGCGTTGCCTGTTTCTGGAAGCGGCGCAATACGTGCACGGCACGGTCCGCGCCGCCTGAGCCGCTAGCACTCGGGCATTTTTTTCGCGGCAGGCTGCGTTGTCGCTGCTGACGCCGGTTTGTATCGTGAAGAAGGCTCGACCGCGATCGACCCGCCTCCTCCACACCCACTCGACATTTCGCAGGAGATGCTCATGACCACTCGCCGGGACTTCCTCGAGAAATCGTTGTTTGCGGCGGCCGCGGCCGTGCTGGCCGGCGAAACTCACGAGACGCGCGCCGAGGACACTGCAAAGGCCTCGACGAGCGCGAATGAAAAGATCCGGCTCGCCTGCATCGGCGTCAACGGTCGAGGCAGCGAGCATCTGTTGGAGTTTGGCAGGTTGCACGATTGTGAAATCGTGGCGATTGTTGACGTCGACGAGGACGTCGGCAAATCGCGGGTCGAGCGTCTGAAGAAGCGGACCGGCAAAGAACCCGCCTACTACCGCGACCTCCGCAAGATGCTCGAGGACAAGCGGATCGACGCCGTCTCGATCGCCACGCCGAACCACTGGCACTCGCTGGCAGCGATTTGGGCACTCCAGGCCGGCAAAGATGTCTACGTCGAAAAGCCGGTGAGCCACAACGTCAGCGAAGGCCGGCGGCTCGTGCAGACGGCGCGCAAGCACGAGCGGATTTGCCAGGCCGGCATGCAGTGCCGGACGAACCCGGGAATGCGCGAACTCATGATGTACGTGCAACATGGCGGAGTCGGAGAGGTCAAGCTGGCCCGTGGATTGTGCTACAAACGTCGCGGGTCGATCGGGCCCAAGGGGAATTACCCTATACCCAAATCGATCGACTACGACCTTTGGTCAGGTCCCGCGCAGATCAAACCGCTCACTCGCCGGAGCCTGCATTACGACTGGCACTGGATCTGGGATTACGGCAACGGAGATCTCGGAAACCAGGGGATCCACCAGATGGATCTCGCTCGCTGGGGCCTGGGCGTGAACGACATCGGAACCAGCGTGCTGAGCTACGGCGGTCGGTTGGGTTACGAAGATGCGGGCGAAAGCGCGAACACGCAGGTCTCGATCCACGAGTATCCTAACGGCAAGCGTCTCGTCTTCGAGGTGCGCGGACTCAAAACGGCGCCTCTCCGCGGCGCCACGGTCGGCGTCATCTTTTACGGGACCGACGGCTACGTCGTCGTGCCGAGCTACACCGGAGGCGTCGCGTTCGACCTCAAGCACCAGCCGGTCAAAAAGTTCGGCGGCGGCAAGAGCCACTTCGCGAACTTCCTTGCCGCGGTTCGCAGCCGCAAGACGTCCGATCTCAATGCCGACGTGCTCGAAGGGCACATCTCGAGCGCGCTGTGCCACCTGGGCAACATTTCGTACCGGCTCGGCGAACCGATCGACGGTAAAGATGCTGCCGAGCGGCTGGGCGCCGACAAAGAGGCCTGGGAGACCTTCGATCGCTTTGAGGAGCATCTCTGGTACAACGACGTGGCGATCAAAGATTCTCCGCTTGTGCGCTTCGGGAAAAAGCTCGCCATCAATCCGACGAGCGAAACGTTCGTCGGGAACTCGTCGTCGGAAGCGAACGCGTTTTTGACGCGCGACTACCGCAAGCCGTTCGTCGTGCCCTCAGAAAGCGAGTTGGCGTATACTCAGGGTCACAGTGAGGCCTGCCATGTCGGTTCTACAGTTTGACCGGGACACGATGGCTCGTTGGTACGCCGATCGGCACATCAGGACCGATCCGGGCATACTCGAGGTTCACTACCTGCCGGCAAATGCGCCGGACCGAGAAATCCGGCTCGTCGAAGTTAATAGCCTGATTGCGGGCCGGCTCGAAGACCCCATCGAGCCGATCGATTTCGGCGTTGACATGGACACCGAGACAAAGCATACGCTGTTGGTCGCGGACGTGACGCCGGAACAGTGGAAGAGGATCAAGCACGGGTCTCTCGCCCTGCCACAGGGCTGGTCGCTGCAGGATTCGGTCTCCTTCGCGCGTCATTGACATGAACGATTGCCAAGCGCGCTGGTTCGAGCAGGTTCAATCTGATTACGAAGTCTTGCTCCTGTTGCGCCGCGCGGGCGCGCGTCCGTGCCAACAATTGCACTATTTGCAGATGGTGACGGAGAAGCTGGGCAAGGCATACTTTTGGCGAACGAATCGGCCGCCGCGCCGAGGGCATGCGTCCTTCGTGCGATTTTTGCAAGCTTTGGATGATCGACCGGCTCTCGACGTTGAGCGAATCGCCAACCTTCTTGGATTCGGTAGGGCTGAGGATCTTGAAAACTGGATTCCTATTGTCGCGCCGCTGGCCTACGACATTGAGAGACTAGCGCCAAATCTCGCGGGCGACGGCCCGAACCCGGAATACCCCTGGCCGTCAAATGCGCCGGTCTCGGCACCGGCCTCGTTCGACTTTCCAGTCTGGAGTCGCCTTACGCAATCGGGGCGGGGCCGCGATCTCTTACGGGCAATCGATGCCGCGGTCCGAAATTTTCCGCAATATGCATGACGGATGAGCACAGGACTGAAAATCCTGTGCTTGGCGGGTCGGTCTCGTAGCCATCAACGCCAAGCCGTGCGCGTTGTCGGAGTGTCCCTCACGCCGGGCCGTTTGGCGCAGCTATTCCGACAGTGCGCCGGCGCAAGCGGTACGATCGATCAAAGCGCTGCCGCGCGAGGATGCGGCACAAGCGGCTCCTGCGCCTGGCTCTTTGCACACCGTTTCCATTCTGCAACCCGTCCGCGCGATCGATACGGCGCTCGTTGGCTGAAAAACCGCCCTGTCCGGGCGGTCGCTGCTTGACAGTCCCCCCGCGTGTCCTACGTTTTCAGTGCCCGGTGCCCTGAGCTTTTGGACTCGGCCCGCCTGCGTCAAGTCGGGCGGAAAGGCCTGGTTCGACGTCGCGCTTGGGGTTTGCCGGCCCAAAACAGGCTCATTCCTGGGGGCGCCACCATGTTCCCATTCTGGTCTGACGTTCCGATGACGGCGTGGCTGCAGATCACGGCCATGTTCGTTGCCGCCGTCTGCTGGGTGACGGGCCTTTTGGCGACGACTCCAGGCCGCCCGCAATAGCGACCCTCCGCGGCGCCTGCGGCCGCTTTCCCTCCTGCTGCAATCACTCGGCACAGAAAGGTGCGAAGGAATCATGGATTGGTCCCACGATCTTTTTGCGAATTGGCCTGTGCGCCTGGTGTGCGTGCTGTTGATCCTGGCGGCATACATCGACGGCAAGCAGCTGCGGGTGCCGAACTGGCTCACGTTCTCGATGGTGATTTCCGGCCTGATCTACAGCACTTGGGCCGACGGTTGGTCCGGGCTGGGTGACGGCTTGCTCGGAATGGCGGTTGGCCTCGCCTGCCTCTTGCCGCTTTACGCGGTGGGCGGCATGGGGGCGGGCGACGTCAAGCTTTTGGCGGGCGTCGGCGCCTGGCTGGGAGCGACGACGACCTTTTACGCCTTTTGCGTCTCGACGATCGTGGGAGCCGTCATGGCCATCGTGATGGTGCTTTGGCGCCGAAGCTTTGACAAGCACTACGCCCAGCTGCTCATGATCGTTTCGGAATGGATGACCATTAAGAACCCCCGGGAGTTGTCGCGGATCGCCGCGGAACGCAAACCCAAGATGTTGCTGCTGCCGTACGGAATCCCGATCTGCGTCGGCTCGATCGCTTACTTCTTTTACGCGGGGATGATCTAAAGCGAATTCTCGCCGGACGCCTGGCTCTGGCCCATCGGCCAGGGTCCGGCCGCCGGTGATTTGTGTGAACGGTTCGACAACATCTCAAAAAAGGACTTGAGGCGAGGCAGACAGCAATCCCCCAAAAGCCCGAACCGGCCTCCGCGGTGAAATCCGCGAGATCTTCGGCAGGCGGCAAAGTCCAGGCCCTACAGCCGTTAACGACCGAACAAGCATTCCCATCGATATCTTCGTTAAAGGCTGAAGGTCTTACCGGACCGGTGCCGATGAAGAAGGTGATGCGGTTTTGGCGCCGTCACCGACGGCCCAAACCCTGGATCCTTCGTTGCGGCGGCCTGCAGTCGCCCCACCGGCCAGACGGCCGGCGGCAAACTGCACAGCGGTTGGGCCAACGAGGTAAAGCTGCTCGCCGCGAGGCGATCCAGGAGCTCCGCAGATGAAGATGAAATCTCTCGTTTTGTTAGCGATGGCGATCGGCTGCGGCCTGGTCGCCATGCTGGGGGTGCAACAAGTTCTTTCCGGCGACAAGAAGCCGCCGACTGAAACCGGCAAGGTGCTCGTGGCGATCACGAACATCATGCCCGGCCAACCGCTCGACGACGCGAACGTCGCCTTCAAGGAATGGGACAAGAAAGACATTCCCCAGGGCGCCGTCACCAGGCCGGAAGAATATCAAGAGCGATCATTGCGGGTCTCGGCGTTTCCGAACGAGCCCATTATGGTCGCCAAGTTGAACGAGAAGGGGGTGTTCGGGGGTTCGAGCGAAATCCCCAAAGGGATGCGCGTCGCCACCGTGCCGGTGACTGTCACCGACACGCACAGCGGGCTGATCCTGCCGGGAGACCGCGTCGACGTCGTCGTGACCTACACGATGCCGCGACACCTCCCGAACCAGCTGAACAGCCAGGCGGGAGAAATCAAAAAGGCCAAGACCATCCTGCAATACATCGAGGTCTTTGCCACCGACAATATCCGACAAAGCGCCGTTCCCAACGGCGAAACGAAAGAGGTTGCCGCAAAGAATATTTCACTGTTGGTCACTCCCGATCAGTACGTTCTGTTGATGCTGGCCAAGAGCAAAGGCACGATTTCGCTGGCTCTCAGGCATCGGGGCGACGATACGGAGACCAAACCGGTTGAAGTCGACGAAACTGCATTTGAGCATTTGACGGTTACTCGCGGGCCGAACAAGAAGGACGGAGACGCTGGTGGTAACGGTCAGGTGGAAGTTGTGAATACGCTCGACCAGGAGCAGATGAAGGTCGCTACGGCTCCGAAGGTTACGGAACTCAAACCGGAACCCAAGGAGAAAGAAAAGGAGAAGCCGACCTGGCTGCTGAGAATCTTCGAAGGGGACAAGCTCCGCGAAGAGCAAGTTGAGCTTCCCGATGCGGACACTCCGGCGGATAAAGCCGGCGTCAAGGCCGGGTCGGGATGGATGGAATTCTTCCAAAAGGCCTTTCACCGTAACAAGGCGTCATAACGCGTCAGGAAAAGAAGGAACCAAAGGGGGTTGACGAGAACGGTGGGGGCGGCCGGCCAATGCCGGTCGCGCCGCACAGTTTTCGTAACCAGGATTCAGCCGCCACTTCGAGGTGCAGGGATGCCCAAGTTCGCCCAGACGAGGCCGAAGTCCTTTCGGGTGTTGTTTGTCGTTCTCGCGGCCGCGACGTTCGCGCGAACCGCCGCAGCCGGCGAGGACGAGAGCGCACCGTTGCCCGTCGATAACGACCCGCTCGTCCATATCACCGAGTCGCAAACCGATCTGCGCGTCGTCGAAAAGTTCGCGAAGATCCTCGAACTTAAAAATCGCATCTCGACGGTCTACGGGTTCGATCCCGAGGTCGTCCACGTCACCAAAGTCGACATGCACCCCAACGAGATCCGCGTGCACGCCGCGGCTCCCGGCGTCACCTCGCTCGTGCTTGTCGACGAAAAGAACAATTCGTTCACGGTCGAAGTGTTCGTCATCGGCGACGTGCGGCACCTGCAGGCCTACCTTAAAAACCTGTTTCCAACCGACGCGGTAACGGCCATCGCGGTCCGCGACAGCGTCGTGCTGCGCGGCTACGTGACGCGCCCCGAAAACATCCCACGAATCATGGACATCGCCAAAGAGTTCTACCCCAACATCATCAACCAGATGGAGGTCGGCGGGGATCAGGAGGTCGAACTCAAGGTGCGCGTGTTGGAGGTCGACCGGACCAAAATGAAGGAGCTGGGCTTCAACTTCTTCGGCACGACCAACTACGCGTTTTTGGGCAGCTTGCCGGGCGCGCTGGCGCCGCTATCGACCTTGAGCACGCCGATCGCCACTCCCCCGACGCTGGCAGTCAACCCGACGAACTTCGCGGCCAACCCGTCGCTGCTGGGCGGAATCGTGAACAATAACTGGACGTTCAACATGTTCCTGGACGCGCTGGCGTCCGAGTCGCTGCTGAAGATCCTTGCCAGCCCCGTGCTGGTGACCACAAACGGCCAGCCTGCCAACCTGCTGTCCGGCGGCGAGTTTCCGATCCTGGTGCCGCAAAGCCTCGGCACCGTCACGATTCAATGGAAAGAGTTCGGCGTCCGGCTGACGGCCGTGCCCATTCTCTTGGGCAACGGCCGCGTTCGTCTGAACCTGCAGCCGGAAGTCAGCCAGAAAGATTTTTCCAACGCCGTCACGACCGGCGGATTGACGGTTCCCGGCCTCACGACGCGGCGCGTCAACACGTCGGTCGAAATGCGTTTCGGCGAGACCTTCATGCTGGGCGGCCTGACCGAACTTCAGGACACGGCCCAGACGTACAAGACGCCGTTCTTGGGCGAAATCCCGTACATTGGGGCCGCCTTCCGGCGCGTGAGCTATCAAACCACGGAAACCGAACTCGTGATTCTCGTCACGCCGGTGCTCGCCGGTGCCATGCAGGACGGCCAGATGCCGCCGGGCGGCCCCGGGATGTTCACCGAACAGCCCACGGATCGTGAACTCTATTGGTACGGCATGCTCGAGGTGCCCAGCTACGGCGGCATGTGCCCGAATTGTGGGTCGGGGGCCCAGCCGAACGGCTATCCGCCTCCGATTCTGGACTTTGAAATGGGACCGCGCGGCCCGTCGCCGATGATCACGCCCGTGCCAGTGCAGGAGCTGCCGCCGCTGCACGAGCAATTCTCGCCGGGCAAGCCGGGCGCTCCTCCCGCGCCGGCTGCACCTGCCGCGATGGGTGCGCCCAGCGTGCAGATGATGGGTCCGCCGCCGCAGCCACCGATGGGGGTCGCTCCCGCTCCTGCTCCTGGCACGACAGCGATCGGTCCGGCTCTGCAGGCGCCGTCGTCGATGAGTCCAATGAATTTGACGCCCTCCGCAACACAACAATCGGCCAGCCCGGCGGCCGCACCAAACGGTTCCGCATCGACGTGGTGGTACAACCGCAGCGTCCTCCCGGCGAGCGCGCAGTCACCGACTGCGACTCCGAGCGGGGCGACCCAGGCTTACTACAGTACCGGTGCCCCGTTTACGCCGAGCGTGGCGCCAGCGGCCGTGCATAACAGCCTGTATGAGCCTCAATCCGGCTTGTACGTGCCGGCGGGAGCCGGCAGCCCCTGAGGCCAGCGCCCGTAATGCGAGCAGTTGAAAATCCTCCGAGAGTCAAGTTCTGATGAAAAGCGTTTGCCGGCTTGCGATCGTCGATCCCAATGACACCTCACGCGCCGCGATCAAGCATCTGCTGCTGGGGATCGACATGGTGTGGCTCGAGGCCGAGTGTTCGCGATACGAGTTCTTCACCGACGTCGTGATGCAGACGCAGCCCGACATCGCGCTGGTCGCAATGGACGCGGATCCGGCCCAAGGGCTGGCCATCGTTGCGCGGGTCACCCAGGAACTGCCGACATGCAGCGTCCTGGTCGTGAGCAGCTCGACGGAAGGGAGCGTCATCCTGCAGGCGATGCGCAACGGGGCCAAGGAGTTCTTGAACTACCCGCTGCGCCTGGAGGACTTTCTGGCGGCCCTGCACCGGATCCAGCAGATCCACGGCCTCCGCGAAGGGGAAACGGAAGTTCGCTCCAGTCAGATCTACACGATCGCGGGAGCGGCCGGCGGCGTCGGCTGCACGTCTCTGGCGGTGAACCTGGCTTGCGTCCTGGCACAAAACCAGGCCAATAGCGTGGCCGTGATGGATCTCGATCTGTCACTGGGAGATGCCGACGTTTGGCTGGACATCATCCCCGATTACACGATTCAGGACGTAGCCGAAAACATCACGCGTTTGGACTACGCGCTTTTGAAGCGATCGTTAACGAAGCACGAGTGCGGCGCGTTTCTGCTGCCGCGGCCCATTCACCTCGAAGAATCCACGCCGATTAACCCCGAGGAGCTGCGGCGGGTGATCACGCTGCTCAAGGCCACTTTTACGCACCTGATCATCGATGTCAGCAAGTCGTACAGCCCGCTCGAACTGGCTGCCATGCGGGCCTCGGACACCGTCCTCCTGGTCGCGCAACTGGACCTTCCCGGACTGCGAAACGTGGTCCGACTCTTGCAGTTCTTCGACCGCCAGGAGGGAATCTCGGAAAAAATCAAAGTGGTCGTCAATCGCTTGGGTCTCGAAGAGACGCAGATCAGCCTGACGAAAGCCGTGGAAACGATCGGCCGCGAAATCTTCTGGCAAATCCCGAACGAATATGCGGCAATGGTCGAATCGCGCAACAACGGCGTGCCGCTGATCACGCAAGCGCCGAAGGCGAAGTTGACGAAGTCGATCCAGCAACTGGCGCAGAGCATCGACACGAACTCCGCCAGCCAAAACGCCGACGAGCCCAAGAAGGGCAAGAGCCTGTTCCGGTTCCTGTCGAGCGGTTCGTCCAAGTAGGCTGTCAGCCTCGTCGCGGGACACTGCTTCCGATTGACCGGGCGCTCATTCGAATGAGACGACTGTTCCGCTGCGGTGGGCCTCTGTCCCGCCGGCCGTCGCAATCAGCAGGCGGCCTTCGTCGTCGATTCCCCGGCACGGCCCTTCGACGTCGCGTGAGCCGACTTTCAAGCGGACCCGCTTTCCAGTCAAAACGCAGTAGGGCCGCCAGCGCGAAAGGACCTCGCGGCGGTCGAAGGCCAGCGCCCGCAGCCACATGTCAAGCCGCTCGAGTAACCCGATAAGAACCTCCGTGCGATCGAGCGACTGACCGGCGACGTCGATCATTGAGACGGCCGTTTGGCGCAGCTCGGCGGGGGCCGCGGCCAACGTGTTATTGACGTTCAGCCCGATCCCGGCGATGAGCCGATCGGAGCCGGCCTGCGGCGCTTCGAGCAGAATTCCGCTCACCTTCTTGCCGCGCAGAAATACGTCGTTGGGCCACTTCAATCCCGCGGTTTCTCCAGGCAGCGTTTGCTCAATCACTTCGCAAACCGCCAGCCCGGCGGCCAAGGCGACTTGGGGAAAGCTCTCGGTCGCGAGCCCAATTCGCCGCGGCTCAAGCACAACGGAAAACGTCAGCGCCCCCGGGCCTGACCACCAGGAATTGGCTCCGCGCCCGCGACCGGCGGTTTGCCGCGCCGTCAAAATCAGGCACGGGCAACGCAACGTCGCTTCTTCGGCTCGTTCGGCGGCGCGGTCGTTGGTCGAGCCAATCTCGGAATGAACCTCGACGTCGCAGACAAAACCCGCAGCGCGAATTCTTTCGACATCGATCGCGGTAAAGTCCAACTCGCACCAGGCGAAAGTAGGAGAGAGGGAGGCAAGCCGGGCGTGCGAGGCAATCCGGTTGCCGTCCCGAGATCGCACTCAGCCACTAAAGTGTAGCGCGCGACTTAGCGTTGCGACACGCTGAGCGGGCCAGTCGACTCCTCGCGCGGCCGTCAGGCAGCGTCTGCCCCGGTCGCCTTCGTGAAGCCGGTCAGGTGCCGCTCGACCGCCATATCGACGCACAGCAGGCAGCGCTCCGCCTGGGTACCGAAGGCGTTCTCGGCGTTGCCGGCGTAATTGAGCGTGTTGAAGAGGTCCGCCGAGTGCCAATATGCCGCGTAGCCCAATTGCGTCAGCCGCTCGAGTAGTTTGGCTTCTCGCGCCGGGTCGAGCCGGCTCGAGATGTGAACGATCGGCCTGGCCCGCTTGAGGAGCGCAATCGCACCGTCAAGGACGGCGCACTCCATGCCTGCCGAGGCGATCCGGATCAGGTTGCAGCGTGGCAGATTCATGCCATCGAGCTGAATCACCGGGACGCGGTCCCCCTCTTTGCCGCCAAGCTCGATGTTCGTCAGATCGATCTCGCGCTCGTGGTCGACGCGGGGAACGCAGATCTCGCCACGGTGATCTCCCACCGCCGCGTTCCAGCAATGGACGTTGGTAATGCTGTTAATCGCCATGTTGCCGCAGAGCGTCTGGTAGACGAGCCGCTGCGGCTCGAAAGCCAGGACGCATCCCGCCGGCCCGACCTTCTTGGCGAAAAAGAGGGTGTGAGCCCCGATATTGGCACCGACGTCGATGACAATCTGGCCCGCCGCCAGAATCTGGTCGAAGACGATGATTGCCCGCTCGCAATATTCGCCGTACAACTCAATCGACCGCCCGACGCGCACATCGTTTTTGTTGTAGATCAGCGTTCCGTAACGCGTCTGCGTGACGTAGTTATAGCGTTCCGGTGGTCGCACGGTGCCCTCCTTGGCTGAAGCCGATTTGAACGGTCGCGAGCCGTGAGTCAAAATGGCAAGGGATCGTAGTCAATGCCGCAAAATACGGCAATTCGAGTTCTCGCCCAGCCCCGCACTCTCCCCCGTTAGACGCCAATTAACAAGACCGGCAGTTGATCGATGTTCTCGTCGCGATTCTTCTGGACTGCAGCAGTCGGCTACCTGGCGCTAGCTGCAGTCGCCGCGTTTTGCTTTGAGCGCCTGGCCGGTGCGTCCGGCGACGGGCAGGGGACGGGCACGCTTATCTGGGAAGCCACGCTGACGGTGGCCGGGCTGGGCTTGTTGTTGACGTGGGGGGTCCTGCATCGAGCCGCGGTCCGCCTTGCGGGAATCAGCGAGTCGGTCGCGGCTCGCGAATCCGGGGGGTCGCTGTGGGCCGCGCCGACGCTGCATCGGGGGAGCGCCCGCACGCTCGAATCGGCGATCGACTCGATGAACCGACAGCTCGAGACGCGAATCGAGGAATTGCAGTACAAGAGCCGCCAGCTGCAGGAGAGCACCGAGCGGTTGGAAACCGTACTGGGAAGCATGGTCGAAGGCGTGGTCGCGGTCGACGACAGCGAGCGGATCTTGTTCGCCAACCGGGCTGCCCGCAACCTTCTCGAGATGCAGACGACTAATCCGGTCGGACGGCCGATCTGGGAGATCTTTCGCAATGCACGGATCGACGAAGTGATCCGCGCGGTCCTGGCGGGCGGCGAAGCGACCAGTATGGAGATCGATCTGCCCCGCAAGCACGCGGTCGTGGCCGTGCTGGCGTCGCGGCTGCCGGGAAATCCGACGTCGGGTGTCGTCCTTGTGTTCCACAACATCACCGAGCTGCGCCGCTTGGAAAACATTCGCCGCGAGTTCGTCTCCAACGTGTCGCATGAGTTGAAGACGCCGCTGACCGCGATCCAGGCGTATGCGGAAACGCTTCTGGACGGCGCGCTCGACGAACCCGAGAATCGCACGCGATTCGTCGAACGCATCAACGAGCAGGCGGGCCGCCTGGAGGCCCTGATCCAGGACCTGCTGCGGCTGGCCCAGATTGAATCGGGCGAGAACGTGTTCGACGTCCGCGCGGTCGAGATCTCCCCCGTGGTGCGGGTCTGCATCGACGAGCACCTGGCGGTCGCCGAATCCAAGTCCCAGCGGCTTGTAACCCAGGCACCCGTGGCCGAAATCAACGTCCTGGCCGACGAGGAAGGGCTGCACACGATCTTGAGCAATCTCGTCGACAACGCGGTGAAATACACGCAGGACGGCGGGACGATCAGTGTCCGCTGGCGGATCGACGAGGGGATGGCCCGGATCGACGTGCAGGACAACGGTCCTGGGATCCCGCACGAACACCAGTCGCGAATCTTCGAGCGGTTCTATCGAGTGGATCGCGCGCGATCGCGCGACGTCGGTGGCACGGGATTGGGACTGTCGATCGTCAAGCACCTCGTCCAGGAATTCGACGGCAGCATCGGCCTCACGAGCGAGCCAGGCGGCGGAACGACGTTCACGGTGCGATTGCCCCTGTCCGCTTAAGAGCGTCGGCAGGCACGAACTGTCCGGCACGACTCTCCGACCAAGCGATCAGCGGAAGGCTTGCCGGATCGAAGCACAGTTCGTGGCAGGTTCGATTCAGGTCCGCTACGATCCGATAAGCGTCTGGGATTTGCCGGACCACAGCCTAACGACGGGAATTCGGAGCGATCCCGACAGCGACCTGCGCCCAGCCAACGCATCGCCGCAGTGGCTTTCATTCCAGCGTTGGTCGCAAAAAAGTGAAACACTGGCCGGATCCTTCACCGAAACTTTACCCAACCCACCCGGAAACTTGACATGGTCCAGATAGCGTCTGGGCGTATGAAGCAGAAGATCCTGCTCATCGAGGATGAGCGGCCGATCGTCGAAGTCCTGACTTATAACTTGACAAAAGAGGGCTTCGAGGTCTTCGCCGCCTCCGACGGTCGCGACGGACTCGCGCGTGCTCGCTCGATCCTGCCGGACCTGGTCATTCTGGATTTGATGCTGCCGGTCTTCGATGGCCTGCAGGTCTGCCGCGAGCTGCGCAGCGATCCCAAGACGCAGGGCATCCGCATTCTGATGCTCACGGCAAAGAGCGAGGAGGTTGACGAAATTGTCGGCTTCAATATGGGGGCCGACGATTATGTCACCAAGCCGTTCAAGCTCAAGCCGCTGATTCACCGCGTCAAGGCCCTCCTGCGTCGGGCGCAAGCAGCCGGTGCGGCGAGCGAACGGATCTCGGCGTCGGGCATCGAGATCGACCGGATCAACCACCTGGTGAAGGTGGACGGCGCAGAAGTCGGGCTCACGCCGACAGAATTCCGCATCCTGTGGGTCTTGGCGCGCCAGCCCGGCCGTCCGTTCACGCGGAACGAACTGTTGGACAATTGCCGCGGCGAAGACGCGAACGCGCTGGCCCGCACGATCGACGTCCACATCCGCTCGCTGCGCCAGAAACTTCACAAGCGGGCGCAGAACGTCGAAACCGTCCGCGGCATCGGCTACCGCTTCCGCGGCGCCTGATAAGAGCTGGCTGCAAGCGCTTGTAGCGCGTGACCAGGCCGCGAAGCGGGCGCAGGCTATACCATTCGGGCTGTTCACAAAGTGAACGGCGCAGTCTGCCCGACCGCATCACACGACGTTGCGCGAGCGCAGCTCGAGGTAGCGGTTGATCAGCGGTAGAGTCAGCTGCGACGGCTCGACGTCGAGAATGTTGATGCTGCCTCGGCGTAGCGCGTGCAACGTCTCCTCCCGCTCTCGAAGCAATCGATAGGCCACCACTTGCCGTGCGGCGTCCAACCGGCTGCCGATCGGTGCTCGCGTCTGGGCAAAGAGCAGAGGGGTCTGCAGGGCCGCGAAGATCACAACATGCCGTGCCGCCAAATTGGAGATCGCCACGCGGGCCCGTTTGCTCGTCTCCTGATCGGCGACGTCCGACAGAATGATGAGCACGGCCCGTTTCTGATGTCGAGCCTGCAAATGTGCAAAGAGCGGCGCGAAATCGGTCTCCTGCCAGCGCGACTGGGCGTCGTAGACGCATTCGACGATGGTTGGCAGCGCTCCGAGACCCGATCGTGGTGGGAGGAACGCCGTCACGGCGCTGTCGAAAAGCGC
>DASPSM010000684.1:0-17368 GCA_035623955.1 Planctomycetaceae bacterium | reverse complement strand
GCCCGGCTCCATCAGGTAGATGGCCGGGTACTTCATCGTGAGTCGGGAGCCCAGGTTGCCGTCGACCCACTCCATCACCGAGTCGGCGTACGCGACAGCCCGCTTGGTCACCAGGTTGTAGACGTTGCTCGACCAGTTCTGAATGGTCGTGTAGCGGCAGCGGGCGTTCCGCTTGACGATGATCTCGACGACGGCCGAGTGCAAGCTTTCGGAGCTGTAGGTCGGGGCCGTGCAGCCTTCGACGTAGTGCACCGAGGCCCCTTCGTCGACGATGATCAGCGTCCGCTCGAACTGGCCCATGTTTTCCGAGTTGATGCGGAAGTAGGCCTGCAGCGGAAAGTCGATGTGCACCCCCTTGGGGACGTAGATGAACGAACCGCCCGACCAGACGGCCGAGTTGAGGGCGGCGAACTTGTTGTCGAACGACGGGATCACCGTCGCGAAATATTCCCGGAAGAGATCGGGGTGCTCTTTGAGGGCCGAGTCGGTGTCGGTGAAGATCACGCCCTTCTTGGCGAGATCCTCTTTCAAGCTGCCGTAGACGACTTCCGATTCATACTGCGCCTTCACGCCCGCGAGGTATTTCTTTTCGGCCTCGGGAATGCCCAGGCGATCGTAGGTCTTGCGGATGTCTTCGGGGACCTCGCTCCAGTCGCGCCCCTGCCCTTCGGAGGCCCGCACGAAGTAGTAAATGTCCTGGAAGTTAAGATGACTCAGGTCGCCTCCCCAGGTCGGCGTCGGCTTCTGGAAGAAGATCTTGAGCGCCTCGACCCGGAAGTCGGTCATCCAGGCCGGCTCGTTTTTCATCGCGGAGATTTGGCGAACGATCTCTTCGTCGAGCCCTTTGCGGCTTTTGAAGACGTACCGATCCTCCGGATCGTGAAATCCGTACTGGTATTCGCCAACTCCGACGTCGCTTTTCAAATCGGTTGCCACGACTCTTGTCCCACTCTTTTGTGTTCTCTTACGAGGCTGCGACTTCCGCTGGTTTCTCGCCAGCGGTCTTCGCCGTTTTTTCTTGAGCCGTCTTTTCGAGGGCCGCTTTCTCCTGCGCGGCGGCTTCGGGATGACGCTCGCGGACCCCTCCATACCCATTCGCATGCAGCTCGTGCGCGAGAGCGGCATCACCCGTTTCCACGATGCGGCCGGCAAGCATCACATGCGTGCGGTGCGGTTTATTGAACTCCAGCAAGCGCTCGTGATGCGTGATGATCAGCACGCCCATGTTCGGACCGGCAAGCCGCCCCAAGCCTTCGCTCACCACGCGCACCGCGTCGCTATCGAGGCCGCTATCGGTCTCGTCGAGCACGGCGAACTTCGGCTTGAGCATGGCCATCTGCAAGATTTCCATCCGCTTCTTCTCGCCACCGGAAAACCCGTCGTTGAGATAGCGGCGAGCAAACTCCGGTTCGATCCCTAGTTCCTCCATGCGAGACCGCAGCTCGCGCCGGAAGTCACGCATCGGAATCAGCCCCTCGCCCTCTTTCCGATTCGGATTGCGCACGTTCGTCGCGGCATGCCGCAGGAAGTCGGCCACCTTCACGCCCGGGATCGTGACCGGATATTGAAACGCCAAGAACAGGCCGAGCCGCGCTCGTTCGTTCGGATCGAGCGCCAGCAAGTCGGTGCCGTCGATTTCGACTTTGCCGCGTGTGACCTGGTATTTCGGATGCCCGGCAAGCGCGTAGGCAAGCGTGCTTTTGCCCGAGCCGTTGGGCCCCATCAGGGCGTGGATTTCGCCAGTGCGAATTTCCAAATCGACCCCGTTGAGGATCGGCAGATCCTCGACCGAAACATGCAGATCCGAAATTCGCAGCACTTGAGTCATGATTCTCGACTTGTCCCCTATCCACTTACATCCCCTCGACGGCCGCCGTGACTCACCCGGACCGACGGTGCTCTCCCGTTCGTCCGGTTGTTCCGGCACGCTCGATCGAGCGCCCGGCTTCAAAGCGCCGAAGCCGGGCGCCGCACAATTAGCTCAGACTTCGACCAGATCCGAAACCGCCGCGTACCCGCTGTGGTGAGGCACCGGCAGCACCGTCGGCGTTCCTTTGGTGATCTTCTGGGCCTTGATCTTGTCCTGGATCCGCATCACCCCCTCAAGCAGCGCCTCGGGCCGCGGCGGACAGCCGGGAACGTACACATCCACGGGCACGACCAGATCGACTCCCTTCACGACGTGGTAGCCCCACTTGAAGTAGGGGCCGCCGCCGACCGTGCAGGCTCCCATCGCGATCACATACTTCGGATCGGGCATTTGCTCGTACAGGCGACGGACGCGACTGGCCATCTTGTAGGTCACGGTGCCAGCCACGATCATCAAGTCGGCTTGCCGCGGCGTCGCGCGAAAAGCCCCCGCGCCGAAGCGATCGAGGTCGAAGCGGCTGGCGCCGGTCGCCATCATTTCGATCGCGCAGCAGGCCAGTCCAAAGGTCATCGGCCACACGCTCGATTGTTTGGCCCAGTTCATCGCTTGTTCGAGCGTCGTGGTGATGACGTTCTCTTCAAATCGCCCGTCGATCCAGGTCATGATCGTGTTCCGTCTCCCGAATTTCCGTCATTTCGACCGCAAAAAAGTCAATCAACTCTAGCAAGCCCGACTCACAATTCAATCAATGCCGCTCGCAGAGCTGCTTGTGGCGAGTGCCGGTTCGCCCGCGTGAGGCTCACCCGTCTGAAACTCACCGGTCTGAAACTCGCAGCACGAATGTCCGTTGAGGCAGCACTGCGTGAGGTGAACGTCGGCATTCAGCACCTTGCGGAACACCGCCTGCTCCAACTCGCAGATGCCCGGGTCCTCGGACGCCAGCTCGTAGTAAGGGCAATTGTTCTCCCGGAGCACCGGCAACAGTCCGCTCTCGTCCGACTCAACTTGAAAACCGCGCTCCCGCAGAGCCGCCGCCAGCTCCGACAACCGGACGTTCAACGGGGCCGTGGTCGAAACCTTGCGGATTTGTTCGACCAGCGCGTTCTCGACGCGCGTGGCTAACCGCTCCCGGATGGCAGGCTCTTCGATGTTTCGTATTTCTCGCCACAGGATCTGAGCCAGCTGGGCGTAGTTGTCCCCCATCTCGCGAAGCGCGTCGCGCGTCACCCGATAAACGTGGTGCGGCCGCCCGCGCTTCGAGGGAACCAACTCTCGAGTGACCAGACCCGCCTCCTGCAGCCGCACCAGGCGGTGCCGCACGGCAGTGGCCGTCACGCCCTGCTGGCGACAAATCTCATGGATCGTCCCTCCGCCCATTTCGTGGAGGCGCTCCATGAACTGTCGATCACCGGGTTGGATGGAAAGCCGCATTAGTGTCCTCAGATCTCGTTTGGCCACTCAATTCTAGAGGGGCCGCGGCTAATTGACAATTTATTGTGTCAAAATTCCCGACATCGGGAATCGTGGAACGAGTCGTTTTGGTACAACTCATTACTGCGTATAATGATCTGGCTTTTTCACGCGGCATGCATCCGGCGCGGTTTTACGACAAAAATGGCCTTCTCACCCCGCAGCTTAAAGAACACGGGGGATTCCCTCGAAATCGCCTGGAGCGACGGAGTGACCCAACGCATCTCCTGGCGAAAACTCCGTGATGCGTGTCCCTGCGCGAGCTGCCGGGTTGAGCGGGCCCAGTCGCCCAAGCCGCAACCCCTCCTGGCCGTGCTTTCTCCAGCCGAGGCCCGACCCCTGGCTCCCGTTTCGATGCGGCCAGCCGGCAACTACGCCTACGCAATCGCCTTCAGCGACGGACACAACTCAGGGATCTATTCGCTGGAGCTGCTGCGGCAATTGGGCGAGGAATCGACCCGGAGTTGATTCGATCCCACGGCGCCGAACATCGACTCCAATACTTGACGTCACCGATCGAGCAGCCGGCTCAGCTGGCGGATTGTTTCCGCATAGCGCTCGATGTCGCCTTCCAAGCGGGCGACGTGCGGACCATAGCCGAGGCGGCGGGCGAGGAACACGAATTCCTCGGACTGCGGCGCAGGAACGGTCAGGTCGCGGGCGTGGCCGCGGACGATCCGCAAGGCGTCGATCAGACTGCGCTGGAAGACGTACGCTTCGCGGAGCCGGGCGGCCTCCTCTGCCGAAACAATGCCGCGGTCTTTGAGGGCGTCCAGGGCATCGAGCGTATTGACCGCGCGGAGCGACGCGGCGAGATGGCCGTGCGTGATCTGCAGGCCTTGGACGAGATATTCGGTGTCGACGAGTTGGCCCGGACTGAGCTTGGCGTTGGTCGTCCCGGCCCGCACGAGTTGTCGCAACTGCTTTTCGCGCATCGCCCGCATGGCCGCCACGTCGAACGGCTCGCCGGAGTAGATCAGGCGATCGCGCAACGCCACGATCTCGGCTCCGAATTGCGCGTGGCCCGTGATGGGACGCAGTTTCACCAGGGCCTGCCGCTCGTAAGGCCAGGCTGCCCCCTCCGGTGCGAAATACCCGGAGAATGCGTCGAGCGAGACTGCCAGGCTGCCGGCCCGGCCGTAGGGTCGCAGCCGCAGGTCGACCTGGAAGACTCCCTCCTCACGAGAACGGATCGTGTGGGTAAAGGCCTCGACCAGCTTCTGGTAGAACTCGTTTGTGCCGATCACGTCGGGGCCGGTGGTCGAGCCGCTGCCGTCGTAAATGAACATCAATTCGATGTCCGACGCGTAGCCCAGCTCGCGACCGCCGCACTTGCCGAGCGCACACGCGCACACGCGGGCCGGACTGACGTCGGCCGCACGAGGGCGGCCGTAGCGGCGCTCGAGGTCGGCGAGGCAGATTTCCAGTGCCGCGCCGACGACGACCTCCGCCACGTCCCCGAGCTCTGCCGAGAATTGGCCAAACTCGCCAACCAGGCCGAGGATGTGCCGCATGTCGGTCCGGAACATCTCGCGATCTTTAAAGGCATTGAGCCGCTCGCGCCGCTCCTCGGACGATCGGGCACCCGCCAGCTCCGCGCTAAGTTCCTCAACAAGCGAGTCGCGGGATTTGCGATGTTCCAGCCCCGAGATATCGCGCACGACCGGAAACAGGTTGACGTGCTGCAGCCGCAGAAAGTCTTCCCAGAGAAAATCGCTCACTCCCAACAATCGCGCCAGGGCCGCGAGCACGTCCGAACGCTCGAGCGACGAAAGTTCGTGCAGCCAGTCGGGCTGCTGGAACAGTTGCGCGAGGAAGTCGCGAAAATGGAGCAAGGCCGCCTCGGGATTCGGCGACCGCGGGAGCAGATGCGTGAAGTGCTTGATCAGCACGATGGCCGCCCGCAGCTCGCTCTGTCGGCCGGGATCGGTGATCTTCTCGCCCGAGACGTCGGTCACATAGAGCGTGTCGAACGCGCGGTTGCCGAGCGAATCGACCGTCATGCGGGAGATGTCGATGCCGGCGAGCGCCAGCGCATTGGCCAGCTCGTAGAGAAAACCCATCGTGTCTTCCGAGCGGATTCGCAGCACCGTCGAGCGGGGCGACGTCTCGTTGTCGATTTCGATCTCGACCGGATAGAGCGTGGTTGCGGTCTCAGACGTCGCCGGCACCGCGGAAGCCACACGCTTCGCCAGGCGTCCTTGCACTTCCCCGACGCGGCCGCTGCGCGCCTCGCGGATCAGCTCGGAGAGCTCGACGGCATAGTTCTGCCAGAGGATCGGGAGTCCGCCCGCTGGGAGTTTTGTCGGGGGCTCGACCGTGAAGACGTCGACAAACTTGGAGGCCGCAACGTCGGCAACCGCCGCTGCGCCGCGTGCCCGGGACTGCAGCGGGTGAGCGGCGGGAGCTCCGCCGGCCACGTTCTCCTCGGAGAACGCGTTGCCGTCCACGATGTTGCAGCCGTAGGCGAACAACAGTCCGCAGATGACGGCCAGCTCGCCTGGGTGATTGAAGCCGACCACCGTCACCTGCCACCGACCGTCAGGCCGCCAGGTGGCAGCGACGTCGACGGGTGCGTCGTCGGTGAGCTTGCGCAACAGCTCCAGGTGCCGGGCCCGTTCGGCCGAGTCGAATGTCTCGTGGTAGGAAGCCTCCATGTGGAGCGGCGCAGTTCCGGGGGCCGACTCGACCAATTCCTCCGAGCCGTCAGCAGATTTCGTCCCCTCGAGGTAGCTGCGATAGATGGCCCGCACCGCCGCCCGGTGCCGGTTGTAGTAGTCCAGGAATTGATCGGCGTCGGCAAAGTCGAGCCGCCGCGCGAGGAAAGCCAGCTCGCGACGATCCTCGGGCAGCGAGTGGGTCTGCTTGTGATGCATGAGCTGCAACGAGTGTTCGATCGTGCGAAAGAACGTGTAGGCGCTGGTGAGCTCGCGATACTCGTCGGCATGAATCAAGGAAAAGTCGGCCAGCCGCACGAGACCGTCCAGCGTGTTGATGCTGCGGACGTGCGGCTCTTCGCGTCCATGAGCCAACTGCAGGAACTGCGTGACGAACTCAATGTCGCGGATCGAGCCGGCCCCCGATTTGACTTCGCCCCAGTCGCGGCCGCGGCGTTCGAGGTTTTTTTCGATTCGCGCCTTCAGCGCGCGAATGCTCTCGCGGATTTGATCGATCGGCGCCCCAAACAGCAGGGGCTCGACGCGCTTCAAAAAGGCGTCGCCCAATTGCGCATCGCCGGCGATGACCCGCGCTTTGAGCAACGCCTGCTTTTCCCAGAGCATGCCGTGCGCTTTGAGATACTGGATATGCCCGTCGATCGTATTGACGAGCGCCCCGGAGCGGCCCCACGGACGCAAACGCATGTCGACGCGGTACAAAAAGCCCTCGGCCGTCGACTCCGTCAGCGCCTTGATCAGCCGTTGGCCAAGGGTCCAGAAGCGGGCCGCGTCGGTCTCGGCAAGAAAGACCAGGTCGATGTCGGAGCTGTAATTGAGTTCTTCGCCTCCAAGCTTGCCCATCGCGATGACGGAGAATTTTTCCTGGCCCAGCCCAAGCTCGGACGTGAACATCGTGAGGCACGTTTGAACCAGGCTGTCGGCCAGCAGCGAAAGCTGCACCGTCACGGCCTTCAGGTCGAACAGCCCGAAGGCGTCGCAGGCGCCAATCCGCAAGAGCTCCCAGCGCTGATAACGGCGCAGCGCATCCAGCCGGGCCTCGACGGTCGAGGCGCCTGATCCGGCTTCCCGCGCCTCGGCGAGGAAATGCGACCGGCTCTTGATGTCCGCCAGTCGCTTGTGATCCGTCAGCTTCGCGAGGTAATCGGGATTGCGGAGCAGGATCTCGGTGAGGAATTGGCTCCCCACAAACAGCTTGACCAGGATTTCGACGGCCCGAGGCTTGGACGCAAGATAGCGCAACAGGGCCGTGCGATCTGCCACACACTGCACGTACCGCTCGAAATTGAGCAGCGATGCATCCGGCGTCGCCGCGTCGGAAAGCGCGATCAATAGCAGCGGAAGGACGTCGGCCAGCGCCCGGCGGGAGGCGTCGTCGCGACCAATCTCGCGCAACCGGCGCAGGGCCAAGGCCCAATCCGCAAAACCGGCGGCCGAAAGCAGGTTTCGCGCCTCGGTTTCCGGAAAGTTCGGGCGAAGAACGAGTTGGCCGCTGTTCTCGAACATGCTGAAATGATCGACGACAACCGCAGTGCCGGCAAGCTGCTCCCGTGACCGTCTGCCTCGCGTGTAGATCGCCGAGCCTCATGTTATTATGGCCCAAGCGCGTTTCAGCCGCTTGCCGCCGGTGGAACGCGGTCTTTAACGTGCGAAGGGCGATTTCGAGACGAAGGTTTTGCAGGCCGGGAGCCATTCATGTTCGACAAGTCAACGCGTCGCGATTTTCTCAAGAATTCCACGTTGCTGAGCACCGCCTGGTGGGTGGGGCAGACCAGCCTGTTTGGGGCGGACAGCAAGAACCCGCTCGAGCGGCTCAATTTCGGTTGCATCGGCGTCGACGGCAAAGGTTCCAGCGACACGGACGATGCGGCGCGATTCGGTAACATTGTCGCGCTGTGCGACATCGATGATCATCACCTCGAAAAGAAACGCGCTCAGCTCAAACGCCGGGGCAAGATCAACGACTCGGTCAAGCAATTCAACGACTATCGGGAAATGCTTGACCAGATGGGGGACAAGATCGACGCAGTGACCGTCAGCATCCCTGACCACAGCCACGCTCCGGCCAGCATCATGGCGATGAAAAAGGGAAAACACTGCTTCACACAGAAACCCCTCACCTGGTCGGTCTACGAGGCCCGCCGGATGCGAGAGGTCGCCAACGAGATGAAGGTCGCCACCCAGATGGGCAACCAGGGAACGGCCAACAACGGTTTGCGGGAAGCCGTCGAGATCATCCGTACGGGCGGGATCGGTAACGTGAAGGAAGTGCACGTTTGGACGAACCGTCCCATTTGGCCCCAAGGCGAAGGCCGCCCGGACAAAGTCGAGCAGCCTCCGAAATACGTCCACTGGGACCTGTTCCTCGGCCCCGCGCCCTACCGGCCCTATGTCAACGACGTCTATCATCCTTTCAAGTGGCGCGGCTGGCTCGATTTCGGCACCGGAGCTCTGGGCGACATGGCCTGCCACACGGCGAACATGGGGGTGATGGCGCTGGAACTGTTCGACCCGGTTGCCGTCGAAGTGAAGAAGACCTCCGGGATCGTGGCCGGGGAAACTTATCCCAAGTATTCGGTGATCGAATACGAGTTTCCGGAACGAACGACGATCATGTTCAAGCCCGGACAAAAATTCCCGCCGTGCAAACTCATCTGGTATGACGGGCAGCAATACCCGCCCAATTCCCTGTTGCAGGGCGAAAAGCGGGCCGGAAGCGGAATGATCATCGTCGGCGAGGAGGGATCCCTCTACACGCCCGACGATTACGGAGCCGAATATGTGCTTCTGCCGCGTGCGAAGTTCGAGGCGTACAAGTTGCCCGAACGGTTTGTCCCGCGGTGCGCGCCGGGTGTGTCGCCCCACTTCAAGGAGTGGGCCACGGCATGCCGGGGCGGGGCGCCCGCGACATCCAACTTCAATTACTCGTCGCGGCTTACCGAGACGATGATCATGGGCAACCTCGCCCTGCGTGCCGGCTCGCGAGTCGAGTGGGACGCCAAGAACCAGCTCGTGACCAACAATCCCAGCGCGAACAAGTTCGTCAAACGCGAATACCGCACCGGTTATTCCGTTTGAGCCGTGTGACTGACTGACAGAGTAAGCCCGCGGACCCCTCCGCGGGCTTGCTTTCTTTCTGGACCACAGGATTGCAGCCGTGCCGTCGCTCGCCTTCTCGACGTTGGCGTGCCCCAATTGGCCTATCGAACGCGTGCTGGCCGAGTGTCGCCGCTACGGCTATGACGGCGTCGAGATCCGGCAGGTCGCCGGCGAGACCGACTTGCTTCGGGTCGGCGAGCTTTCCGCGGCGCGGCACTCCGCACTGCGCCGTACGCTCGACCAATGGAGCATCGCCATTTGTGGCCTGGCTTCGTCAGTCCGCTTTGACTATCCGCAACAAGCGGAGCGAGACGCCCAACTTCGGACGGGGAAGGCCTACGTCGAACTGGCGGCGGCCCTGGGAGCGAAATTTGTCCGCGTCTTCGGAGACGTCTTGCCGTCAGGGTCGCGCATGGCCCGAGACACTGTGCTGGACCAGATTGCCGAGGGACTCAATTGTTTGGGCGAATTCGCCGCGACCGGCGGAGTCGACATCCTGCTGGAGACGCACGGCGATTTCGCCGATTCGACGCTCGTGTGCGACCTGATGCGTCGAGTCGAGTCCCGGGCCGTCGGCATTCTGTGGGACACGCATCATCCCTGGAAGTTTTACGGCGAGCCACTCGGTGAGACGTGGGCGCGGCTGAAGCCTTGGGTCCGCCATACTCATTGGAAGGACTCGGTCACGCGCCCGGCCGCCGCGGCGCAGTCAAGTGCCGGCCCCTCCGTCTCGACAACGGCCTCTGCGGCTGCACATGCGCTCATGAGCGGCCACCGTGAGGCTGACTACGTCCTTTTTGGCGGCGGCGAATTCCCGGCGGAGGAGTGCGCGCGGTTGCTGAAAGAGTCTGGCCACGACGGTTGGCTGAGTCTCGAGTGGGAAAAGATGTGGCATCCCGAGATCGAGATGCCGGAAGTCGCGCTGCCGCTGTTTGCCTCCAAAATGCGTGCCCTGTGGGCGCGCGTCTGAAGAGGGCACTCTTCAAAGCGGCGACTCTGCCTGCCGCGCGACTTGTGCCGGCGCGTCATTAGCCGGCCGACCGACTTTCTTGCCGCGCCGGCAGGGATTTCCCAGTCTTCGGCTCGTGCGGTGCCGGCAGGACTGGTCTGTCCTTTGCACGTGGTAGCGACTGTGCCGAGTGCGACGCCCCCCGTTTCGGCAAATCGTTTGACACCCTTCATCTACGGCTTATATTCGACGGAATCACGTCGCTGCCGAGGGGGGAAAATGATTTTTGCCTCAAGATGTCGCACCCGGGCTCCGCGGGCCGTCCTGCTGTTTGTCGTTCTTACATTTGTCATCCCCGCGCAGGAGCTGCGAGCCGGCCGAGCGACCGGCGTCGATCAGACGCCTGCCGACGTGGAAAAGGCAGTCGAGCTGGGGCTGAAGCAGGAGCGTTTGCGGCACTGGCTCGATGCCATCGACGTCTACGAGCATGCCCTCAAGCACTTTCCCGACAACGCCGAGATCAAGTACGGGCTGCGGCGCTCCAAGATCCAGTTCGCGATCGAACGCCGCTATGAAGACGCCAGTTTCGAGAACCGCTTGCTGCAACTGCCGCGCGAAACCGCGCTGGCGCTGTTTGACAAGGCGCTCGAAAACGTTTGCATGTATTACGTCGACGAGGTAAGCGCCACCTCCTTCGTCGCTCACGGGACCGAAAGCCTGTATCACGCGCTGGCGAACGAGAAGTTCGTTTCGCGCAACCTGTCCGGGGTCGATCCGCAGCGCGTGAGCCGCATGCGTCGGACGCTCCGCGAGCGGTTCTGGAATCGGCCGGTCGAAGATTATTCCGTGGCACGCGATACCGTCGCGGAGGTTTGCACACTCGCCGAATCCGAGCTGCGGCTGCCCGCCACGACCGTGATTTTCGAGTACGTCTTTGGCGGCTGCAATTGCCTCGACGACTACAGCAATTTCCTCACGCCCGACCGGCTCACCGACTTGCATGGCAATATCAACGGCGAATTCGTGGGCTTGGGAATCGAGATGAAAGGCGACCCCGGCAAGGGCATGTTCCTGGTCAACGTGCTTCCGGACAGCCCGGCCGAGCAAGGTGGCCTGCACGCTGGGGACTATATCGTCGGAATCAATGGCAACAGCTGCAAGAACATGACGACCGACGAAGCCGCGCGGGTCTTGCGCGGCCCGCCGGGAACCCGCGTGACGCTGGCGATCGAAGTTCCGGGAGGAGGCCAACCGCACCAGGGAGAATTCACCCGCCGGGCCGTCGAAGTCAAAAGCATCCCGGTCGCGAAGATTGTCGATCGGCAGCGCGGCATCGCCTACATCCGGATGACCGCCTTCCAAGCCACGTCGCCACGCGAGCTCGATGCAGCCCTCAGCGAGCTGTCTCACGAGGGGATGCGAGCCATGATCTGGGACTTGCGGGGAAACCCCGGCGGATTGCTGTCGGCGGCGACCAGCGTGCTCGATCGGTTCATCGAGTCCGGCGTGCTTGTGTCGACCCGCGGACGCTCGCTCGACCAGAACTCTTCGTTCTCCGCCTCGCCCCATCCGAAATACAACATTCCGCTGGTGCTGCTCGTCGATGAAAACAGCGCAAGCGCCAGCGAAATCGTCGCCGGAGCCATCCACGACCACAAGCGGGGCACGATTGTCGGACGGACGACCTACGGCAAGTGGTGCGTGCAGAGCATTTTCTACATGCCCAACGGCGCCGGGCTGCGGCTGACCACGGCGAAGTTCTTCTCGCCGCGGGGCCACAACTTTTCCGAGATTGGCGTGCGGCCCGACGTCGCGGTCTCTTCGGATGAGGGTCAGGTCATGGTGCTCAAGCCGCCGGCCGACGGGCAACTTGCCGTCGACCCCAATAGCGACGGCCCGACGGCCCGGGCGCCGGGCGGGCAGAGAGCCAACCGTATCAGGCCCAGCTTGCGCGACGTCCCCGGTCCCGACGACCGGGACATGCGGCAAGCACTCGAAGTCCTCAGGCGCCAGGTGCAGTTGACGGGACGATGACCGAGTCGGAGCAACGCTGGCTGGACCAAGGCCGGGGACTCAGTCCCGAATGGACCTGGTCCTTCACCGCGGACGCTCCTCTGGTCGGACTCGACCTCGCTCGTGAAAGCGGCGACACGGTGGCCGCCGACGCTTCGGGCAGCGTCTACATCCTCGACCGCCGGGGACGCATCGTCACGCTCTCCCGCGGCCTGCACGAACTGATGGACGTCGCGTGGGCCGACTCCGGGAGCACCGGGGCGGTCATCGTCGGCGAAACCACGCTGGCCGTCTTGAATCGACAGCTCCGCCTGGTTTGGACCTCCGATCTGCGTGAGCCGATCCGCGCTATCGCGGTCGATCCCTTTGGACGGCACTTTGCGGCATGCCTCGAGGGGGGCGAAACGCGGATCCTGAACGCGACGCGCAAGACGATCGGGCGCTTCAAGACGACCCGGCCGCTGACTCACGTCCGGTTCGTCGCGTCCCAGCCCGACCTGATCGCCGCTGCGGACAACGGCCTTGTTTGCCGGCACAACGTCGACGGGACGGCCCTCTGGGGCGAGCCGTGGTGGTCCAACATCGGGGACCTGAGCATCACAGGCGACGGCGGGGCGATTTTCCTCGCAGGGTTGAACCTCGGCATCCAGCGTTTTGATGGCAACGGAAACTCGCAGGGGACGTATGTCGTCGAGGGGACGCCGAAACGCGTGTCGACGAGCTTCATGTTGAATCGCGTCGTCACATCGACGGTGGAAAAAGGGCTGATCTGGCTCGATTCCGACGGGGAGATTCTGTGGGCCGTCGAGACCCCCGAAGAGATCCTGGTGCTGCGCTGCGACCCGCTGGGCGCGGGCTTTGTCTGCGGTTTTGAGGGGGGTCGCGTGGTTCGGCTCGACTGGGGAGCTCCTTTCCCGTAACGCTTCGTGATCGCTCGGGTTAATGAATCTGGGAGCGTTTTGACGCCGTTTGTCGGGCTTTGGTAGACTGGGTTGGAGCGGGCCAAAAGCTTTGCGCTCGTAGGATCCCGGTGTCGCGGAGCCGGCAGCATCGCTTCGGCTTTTTGGCCGCGGCGGGCCGCGACATGGGAGTGCTATGCGCTCTGAATGTTGAGGCGTCGATGTCTTCTGGATCGATCGTCCCGGAGGGGCAGCGCGCTTCTGATGCGCCGCGCGAGCCCTCGCCGATGGCGGGTCGAACCTCTCTCGGCAAGTATCAGATCTTGCGAGAGCTCGGCGCCGGCGGAATGGGGACGGTCTACCTCGCCGTCGACTCCAATTTGAAGCGGACGGTTGCGCTCAAGGTCCTCCACAAGGAACGCGCTTCCAACGAAACGCTCGTCCGCCGCTTCGAATCGGAGGCCCAGGCTGCTGCTCAGCTCAAGCACGAGAACATTGTCACGGTCTATGACGCGGGCCAGATCGAGGGACACCTGTTCATCGCGCTGGAATTTGTCGACGGCACCGACATCCACGAGCTGGTTGCCAAGCGAGGCTCGATACCGCTCAAGCGGTCGGTCGGCTTCGTCAAGCAGGTCGCCCAGGCATTGGATCACCTCCATAGACGAGGGATTGTCCACCGTGATATCAAGCCCTCGAACCTGCTCTTGACCAAGGACGGCGTCGTCAAGCTGACCGACCTGGGTCTGGCTCGTGCGGTCGACGAGTCGCTGCAATCCAACATCACGCGCGAGGGAACGACCGTCGGCACAGTCGATTACATGGCCCCCGAGCAGGCCCGCAACAGCCAGTCCGCCGACATCCGCAGCGACATTTATTCACTGGGCTGCACTTGGTACCAGATGCTGACGGGCGAGCCCCCATTTCCCGAGGGAAGCGTCACTAACAAGCTCTACTCGCACATCTCCAAGCCCCGGCCCGACCCGCGGGCCTTCAACCAAACGGTTCCGGAAGAGATCGTCGCCATCATGCACAAGATGATGGCCCGCAAGGCGGATGACCGTTATCAAACTCCGGCCGAGCTTCTACACGACCTCGACAACTTGGGGTCGAGTTACAAACGCCTCGAGGAGGTTCTGCACGGCGACGCGGATGAGAATTACCCGAGTGGGGCGACGTCAGCGTATACCGCGACTCCCGCCTTTGGCTCGCCCTTGCCTCTTCCTCCGCGCAGTCCTTTGCGACCAGCAGCCAGCGAGAGTGAGTCCAACGAGGCCGATCCGGAACGCTCTGCGCCATCGTATCGCATGCCAGCGCGCCAGCTGCCGGCGCCCGTTCGGAACGCTCCGCCGCCTCAGCAAGCGCCGCTACCGCCGCGACAAATGCCGGCTCCCTCTCGGCAAACACCGACGCCCCCGCGGCAGATGCCCGTACCCGCGAAAGTGGGAACGGCGGAACGGCAAACAGTCCGTAGCGAGCCGGCTCCTTCCAAGGTCGGCGCCACCAATCGCAAAGCACCGACACGGCGCGGCGGCGTGGTGGCCGACGCACCCGCGGGCGCATCATCCCGCGATCCAAACCAGCCGCTCGCGCAGTCACTTTCGGCCCCCTCCTGGCTGCCGCTGGCCAGGCAGATCGGTGCCGCCGTGGCCGCCGTTGCAGCGCTCGGTTTCCTGGCGTGGTTCACCGAGCCTTATTGGAATCCCCAGCACGCCCCGACCGGCATCGAGCGAACGCGCAATCCGTTCGATCCTGACGGTGCTTCGAACCCGCAGACAGTCGCGGTCGATAACGACGTGTCCAGAAAGCCGGCCTCCAACGGCACGGCGATGGCTGCCAACGAAAAGGAAAAGACGCGGCAGCAGGAGGGCAATTCGGGCAGGCGCGTCATCCTGGCCGAGACCAAAAAGCCCGCCTCGAGCGACAAGGCCGTCCGCGCGACTTCGATACCGGGTCGGCCCGGCGAACGAGCCGAGTTTCCAAGCTGGATCGATGACCTTTGGGATCCGCACTCGACGGCAACCCCGAAGGCTCCTGCGCTCGGCACGATCACGGTCGGTCGCGCCGGGAAGGATCCGGCCCAGGTACCTTCGTTGGTCGAAGCGCTGGCCCGAATTCCCCCCGAAGGAGGGGTGATTGAGCTGCGCGGACCGGGGCCCTTCCTGCTGCCGGCGCAGCGAATCAACAAACGCACCAAGGTGGTTTTCAGTGGAGTCGGCACGCACGAGAATCCGATCGGTGCCGCGAATCCCGGGAGCGATTCCCGGCCGCTGATCGTAATTCTCCCCGCGTTCCCAGGCCCCGCGCCTTCCGCAGCGGCAGCTAAGCCGCCAAGCGGCCTTGTCGCCAGCGAAACGTCGCTGACTTTCTACGGCGTCGACGTGGTGGCCTTCGCTGACCTCTTTCGCGGCGACAACCCGGTGCGCCTGATTGACGTGCAATCGGGCGGCGACCTGACGGTTCAGAAGTGTTCGGTGACCCTCGTCGGCAGGCGTGTCGCGCCGACGATCGCTTTTTCGGTTTCTGGTGTCGCTCCCGCGACGGCGGGCTCTCGCGCGCCGCGCGTGTTGATCGATCGGACGGTCGTGCGGGGAAGCGAACTCGCCGCGATCGCTGCCGACTCTCAGGCTCTGGACTTCTTGGCGATCAACTCGCTCTTCGTCACGGGCCAGACTCCAATTCTCACGCTGACGGGAAATTCGTCGCTCGCGATTCCGGCGACTGCTCCCGCTTCGACAGCCGACAGCCGCCCCGCGCGGATCGTGCGATTCTTTTCCTGCACGGGATGCAGCGAGCAATCGGCCGTTTTGATGCGCACGAGTGCCGACTCGTCGGAACCGCCCCCCACCGATTTTCAGGTCTTGAACACAATCTTTGGCGTGGCGGCGCAAACACAGTTTCCGATGGTCTCCCTGACGAACTGGAGCGTCCGGCGGGGGGCAAGCGAGAATTCCGCGCGTTTCAAGAATCTGTCCTGGAAAAGCCAGTCGTTCGTGGCTCGCGGCTGGCAGGATCTCGTTGGCAGCGCCGCGGGAATCGGTCTGCCGGCAAAAGACGCCGACAACTGGGGCCGGTTTTGGGGCGACCCCCGCTCGAGCATCGACTACCAGACTTCGCCCTTTCCAGCAATCGGCGATATCGCGTCGGTCGCCCCGCCGCGCTTTAAAACGGAAAACTTGCTGCTGCACGACGCCGGGGGTGACTCGGCGCCGCCGGGCTGCGACGCGACTTTGCTAGTTGTGAGCAGCGCCGACATGATCCAGCGCGCCGAGGCCTTTTCCCGCCGACCGTCCCTGCCGCCGGATCTCGCGGAAGAAGCGGCTGCTTCCCCCTCCGTGCGGGAGATTGATCTCGATAGCCCAAAGAAGCCCGATCTTGCCAAATCGATCAATGAAGGCGACTGGCTGAGCGGAACCAGGTTCCTTGTGCGCGGCACCAAGAAAAAGGCGTGCAGTGCGATCCGCGTCGCCAATCGTTCCCTCTCGATCGAATGCGACAAGGGGCTCGTGCTCGCTTTCGACGACCGCAGGGCCGATGGGTCCAACGATCACAATGCGTTTATCACGGTCACGGGCGGATCGATCGAGATCGTCAACGCGACGATGCGGATCGAATCGTCGACGAAGGCTGCCACCCATCGGTTGCTGGACGTCCGCGGGGGGAGTTTCTCGATCCGTGACTGCAGTCTTTCGGGGCCCAAGCGCGAATATCCCGGCTACGAGGAGCTGATCCACTTTTCCTCGAGCCAGGACGAATCGCTCGCGCCGAGCGAAGGCGAACCGTTCACCGGATCGGTTCGTAACAGCTTCCTGTCGAGTCCCCGCAATTTGTTCAGCGGCGATCTCTCCGCGAGGAATCTGGTTTTTGCCAACTCGCTGCTTGTAGCGGGAAATCGAATCTTTACCTTGCGGCTGCCGAGCGTCTCGAATGCGTCGACGCTCGATCTGCGGTCGTGCACGCTGTCGGCCGGTGGGGAGTACTTTCATTTCACCACCAAGTCTGCGGAGAGCCCTGCGAACAGGGTTCGCGTATTCGTCGAAAACTCACTCTTCGCGCCCCCCGTGCACCGGACGGATGGCGGCTCGTCGCCCGCGACTCTGATCGGTTCAGTGGTTGGCGACACGTTCCGCCAGCGGGTCGACTGGTGGGAATACAGCAGCGCCTACAGCAGCCTGATTGAGCTACCCGGCGCGGGTCAGCAGCCGAAGTCCGATGTTTCTCCCGATGCCTTGGAGGGCTGGCAGAAGATCGCCGGACCCACGCACATCGTGCGGTCGATCGCCGGGACCGGAGCGGTTCTGCTTCCTGGCGACGTGTCCGGGGTGATGAAAGAGATCAATCCGGCCGACTTTCGCCTCAAGCCGGAGGCGCTCGCCGCAACGTGGTCCGACAC
>DASPSM010000680.1:0-4973 GCA_035623955.1 Planctomycetaceae bacterium | reverse complement strand
TACGCGGCGATCGGGATTGAGGTCGCTCTTCGAGAGCTCGCGATCGATGGCGATTGGCAGTCCGTAGCTGTCCGTCAACGTGTGCAGGGCCTCTGTCCATCGAACGCCGTCGAAGCGGATCACCGTCGGCCGGTCGAGACTTCGTGCCAAGCCGGCGTCCTCGATCCGGGAGGCGCTCGGGGCAGCTGGAAAAGGTTGTAGCGGGTCGCACCAGGCCGTCGACGCAGAAATGACGAAAGTCATCGCCAGGGCCAAGCCGGCCCGAGGCGCGCGACCTTTCCACGCAGACAACAACTCTCCGCCTCCTTGAACGGGCTGCCATCGCGCCCAGGTTCTGGCGATCAATGGCGATACGCTGTTTCGTTCGATCAGACGCGCAGCGGCCCGCGTAAGTTCCCGCTCGCTTGTGGCTCGACGGGTGGAAATTTGATTTTTGATTTCGGGCGACGCGGGAACCAATTCGCCGTTTCGCGCGACAAATGCTTGTCGCCGCGAACAAATGGCGGCATCGCGTCGATCTGCCCCTCCTCTTTGTTTCCGCCAACCAATCCTGAGAGGAGTTCAATCATGCTTCGCGCTGCACTTGTCGCCACATCGGCATGGCTGTTAGTCGTTCCGGTCGTTTGTGCCGACGATTCCAAGACCGAGGCTCTGCGTCGGCAAATCGAATCGCTGCAGCAGCAGCTTGACGCCCGTCAGAACGAACCGAAAGACACAAAAGTCACACGCATCGGGACGGCTCGGCTCCGGCACGAATCCGCGCTCGTCCTCAGGATCTACGACCTGAGCGACTTATTCGCCGTGGCTCCGTCGTACTATGCCGAGTTTCCACGCGAATTCGGCCAGCAGGCGCGGCTGGTCTTTCCCATTCCGGGTGACGACGAGCGGCTCGGGGCGGCGGGCGGAGGGGGTCGCGCGGCTGGAGGCGTCGGCGGAATGGGCGGCGGCATGGGCGGCGGGATGTTCCATGTTGGCGATCAATCCGGGTCCGCCGTGCCGGAGATGAAAGTCACTTTGCGCGATTTAATCAGCGCGATCACGGAGGTTGTGCAGCCCGACGCGTGGAAAGAAAACGATGGGAAAGCGAGCATCACGGCGCTCGGCAATGCGCTGTTGGTCTCGGCCGACGAAGACGTCCACTCGCAAGTCCGTGACTTATTGAATCTGTTCCGCCAGCGCTGGGGGACGTTGCGAACAGTGTCCGTGCAGGCCTGGTGGTTGTGGCTCGACGACGCGCAGCTTAAATCCCTCTTGCTGGACGGAGCTGCAGCCGGTGGCCCGAAGGCGTTTGGCCTCGTCAGTGAATCGGCCTGGAACAAGCTGATGCAAGATTTGCATGGGGGCAAAGCCGATCCTCGCCGCGTGGGGTACCGCGCGACGCTCAGCTGCTACAACGGCCAGGTCGTGCACGTGCTCTCCGATGCCCAGCGCCTCGCCGTCACCGACGTGCGGCCGGTCGTTGTTCCGGCCGAGGGAGGCACAGCGAGACCTTCCGTCGCGTTGCAGCCGGAAATGTCGGTCGTTAACGAAGGAGCCGTGCTGCAGATGCGACCGATCGCCAACATCAGTGGCAAGACCGTCGTGCTCGACATCCACAGCCGGGTCAACGTGCGCCGCGACGCTCGGCCCAGCGACCAGCCGCGCGAAAAACCGATTGAGCCTGCGGGCAGCGCGAAGGGGAGCGAGATCGTCGCCCCGCTCGTCGACCGCAACCTGCAAATCCTCACAAACCGCCTTTCGACCACGCTCCGCGTGCCGGTCGGCCAGCGAATGCTCGTCGGTGGCATGACTTTCGAGGAGGAGCCCATTCCCGGCGAGCGGAGTTTGTACCTGTTCGTCCGCTGCAGCGTTCAAGAACTTCGGAACGACCTGGATGAATCGCGCAAGGACGCGCCGACAGGGTCTCTCGAGCGCGAGAGCCCCTCGGGGCCTGCCAAGCCGCACGGTCTGTGACTGAACTCTGACGAGACGGTCGTCCGACTTCTACTTCTCTGCTGGGGAGGACTTTTCCTCGGCGGCGTCCTCGCTCTTCTCCTTGCCGGCCGCTTTTCTTGCGGTCGACGCGGCCCGCTTGGGGGCAGGGCCGGCGCCGGTCGGGGCGAGCTCGCTCCGAACGGCAAAGAGCTGCTTGAGCCGCGTGGGATTGTAAAGGCGAACGACGCGGCTTTTATAGGTCACGCGCCCCTGGGCATCGTGCGCGAGGTGCTCGGCCACCTCCGGGATGGCCTGGCCGGCGTAGAGGCCGGCGAACGTCTCCGGGTCGACTCCCTGGCCCGATTCGAGGTCGGCGATCGCGTCGACGCCTCCGACCGTCGTGGCGAACGCGTTGAGCCCCAGAATCGCGGGCACATAGCGTTTTTCGTCTTGAAGCAGCTGCATCGCTTCGGCGAGGGCCTGCTCGGCGCTTCGCAGCTTATCGCGAACCGTCCCTTGAATTGCGTCTGTGGAGGGGTCGGCCCTGAGAGGCGAGGGGGCGCCGAATTGCAACGCGCCCAGCAAGTAGCCGACGAACAGAAGGCCGAAACAGGAAACAGTCCGAGGGATCAAGCGCATGCTCCGCTCCGTTAGGCTGAAAGATAAGCCCGCCATTATGGCGTGACAGCCCGTCGGAACAGGCCGAGCCCGCGCCCAGTCCCTATCGTCGTTGCCGACGCAGCCGTTTGCAAGCGACAAAATCAGACGGGACGACGCTTCGCAAGAACTTGTGTGGCCAGTGGCGGCCCTTTTTAACAGCGCCGAGCGTTCGCGGCGATCGACCTAGGCCTCAACTCGCCCGAGGAGATCGAGTAGCCGGGTCAGGGCCTGTTCGATGCGAACCGCGTCCTGCGCGCGGCAGGCGTGCAGGAGATCGGCTCCCGCCGCGCTGATTTGGGGAAACCCGTAGCCGCCTCCCGCCCCCTTAACCTGATGGGCCTGCCGTCCGAGTTCCTCGAGCGAGCCCGAGCGGTGGAGTTCGGCCAGCAATCGGCGCCGTTCGGGGATCGCCTCGACGAATGCTTCGAGCAAATCGCGGAAGTCGGGGTCCTCCGCAAACTCCGAACGAATGGGTGGCTTCGCTGTGGAAGTTGGATCAGACATCGAATGCTTTTCTCCGGTTCGCCGAAGTGGCAGTATGAGAGTTTTAGCATGCGCGGGCACGGCGAATCGGGCCCGGGCTTGCTTCGGTCGGAGCGATGCCGAGGGCTCGGGCCGATTGTGAGGATTCGACCGGTCTTGGCGGCGCAGGGGCCGGCTTCTCAACGCGCATCGGGAACGATTTTCGCCCGTTTCCGCCGGCCCGAGTTGCGGGGATCGTCGGCTGACGAGAGGATGCGGGCATGACCTTTGGGTTCGGCTTCCGTCGCATCTTGCCGCCTCAGATCTCGCCGCGCGCCCAAATGAGCCAGGACTCGGGATTGGGCTGCCTGCTGATGGTGTTCGTTCCGCTTTTGCTCATCGCCTCCACTTATCTCGCCTGGTGGGAATTGCGGTTTCTCGTTCAGGGGCGGCCGACCCTGGCAACGGTCGACGGCGTTCAGGAGGTCAGAATGGGTCGTTCCGGCCGATTCCCCTTGTACAACGGAAACTACCTGGAAGTCCGCTATACGTTCCAAGACGAACCGGCTGGACGCCCCCGCTCGGAACACGACGAACTGCCCCTTTCATGGCCCCATCCGGAGGGGAAGGTCCGAATCCAGTATGTCTCCGGTGTGCCGGGTGGTTCGCGAGTCGAGGGCCATCGTCACATCTATTCGACGATCTTTTTCGTTGTTTGCGTTACGGGAGCGCTCGTCTACGGCGGTCTTCTCGTGCGAGACGCTCGGCGAGCCGTGCGCGAGGAAGAGGCCTTCGAGTTGGCGCGACGTCAAGAGCGCGGCCGTTGAGCTCGTTCACCAGACGCCGGGAATGAGCTTGTATCGAACTTGCTGGGCATACTCCGCATAGCCAGGCAGCTCGGCTCGCAAAGTCGAGTCCTCCAGTTGAGTCCGCACTGCGAGCACGAGCCAGGTAAGGACCGCGGGGATCAGGGCCCACAGCGAACCCATTGCCAAAGCTATCCCGACAAACATCGGCAAGGCGAACGCATATCCGGGATGCCGCACAATGGCGTAAGGGCCCTTAGTGACGACTGTATGCCCTCGATCTGTTTGAATCCGAACAGTGGGCTCGAAGAAGCGATTGACAGCCGTCGCCCAGATTAACCCGGCGAACCCGCAGCACATGATCGCGTATCCAAAGCCGCAGACCCACCACGACTGCGGGCACCAGTGGAAACGGCTGTCGTCGAGCGCTGCCACGCTGATGATCGCGAAGAACAACGGGAAGAGAAACGCGACCACGATTCTGTCCCACGCTTTTGTGCCCTGGTGAAAGCGACTTCGGGCCACGACGACTTCGGGATTCACGCGCTGCAGAAAAATCGCCGAGACCGTGCTTGCAAGGGCGAACGTCAATAAAAACACCCATCCGCGCGTCCACCAGATGGTCCCTGCGGGCCAGAACATAAACAGCGCGAGCAAAACCGGCGCCGTCAGCTGCATGACGATGAGCCGGGCCACGTTGAGGAAACGGGGCTCTGGCTTCTGGTTCGAAACCATGCGACGCGTGGTCCTGGGGCTGGTGGAGCGCCCGGCAGCGATGGCTGCCGTCTGTCACGCGAAGGATACTGTCGGACCGACGCACTCGGAACAGGAATCAATCAGTCGCGCGGACGGACGGCTCGCGCGAGACTCTCCACAACCGTTTGGTCACGACCGAGAACAGCGCAAGCGAGACTGCGAGTGTCGAACTCCAGGCGACAAAATCCAGGTCCATTCCTGTCTTTGAAAGCGGGCGTCGGTCGTATGTGCCCAGCAGCTGCCACCACCAATAGCCAAAGTTGAACACGTCCATCACGGCATGTCCGACCATCGACGGAATCAGGGATCGCGATGCGTAAGCGAGGACGCCGAGCAGGATGCTCGCCAACAAACCGGGGACGAAAAGCGCGCCGA
>DASPSM010000644.1:0-2358 GCA_035623955.1 Planctomycetaceae bacterium | reverse complement strand
GTAGCAGACCGCTTCGGTGTCGTTGCGCACCAAGAGGTACTTGCCGGCGAGTGCCGGGCAGTTCCATGTCTTGCTCGAAAGGGCGTTGACTTTGCCCAGTTCGACGAGCTTCTTGGGGCTGGCCTCGATCAGCACGACCGGTCCCGGCTCGGTTTGCACGACGATCAAATCGTCGACTAGCAGGATCTGGCCGTGTCCGTAGCGGCCCCCTTTCCACTTCTGTTGACCGGTCTTCACATCGATGCACTGCATGATTCCATCGTCGAGGCCATACACAAAGTCGTCGCGCAGAACGGCCGTCGTGAATTTCGTTTTCATGTGCCGGCTGGGCCGCTCCCAGACGGGCGAAGCCGACCAGACACCTTTGTCATCCCGCGTCACCTTGAGAAGCTGGCTCCCCGCGGAGTAACCCGCCGTCAACAGCACCTGATCGGGCGCCCCGGCGTTGGTGATCGGCTGCGAGCAAATCACGCCGTCTTCGTTGGACCAGTCGTAGTGCCAAAGAATCGCGCCGGATCTGGGATCGTGAGCCGTCAGTCCGCGCGTCGTGTTGTTCAAGATTTGGGTCGACGACCCGAACGAGGCCAGCATCGGCGAGGCATAAGCCGCCGCGTCGTGTCCCTTGGCCCACACGCGCTCGCCGTTGTCGCGCTTGTACGCGGCCAGGCTGGCGTCGGCTCGTCCGGTCGGATCGACGATCACGAGTTCGTCCACGATGAGCGGCGACCCGCTCACGCCATGACCGGGCAAGTCGCCGCCGACGTCGGCCAGAATGTTCTTCGACCAGATGACGCGTCCGGTGCCACCGTCAAGGCAATTAAAAATGCCCGTCGCCCCGATAGAGTAGACGCGTCCCTCGAACACAGTCGGCGTGGAGCGCGGCCCCGGTCCGCCCATCAGTTGGTTTCTCGGCAAGTTGGCCTCGTCCTTATGCACCCAGACCTCGTGGCCCGTCTTCAAATCGCGGGCGACGACGCACTCCTGGTTGCCGCGCTGCTCGAGCGTGAACGCGTAGCCCCCGACGACCGCAAAGCTGCTCCATCCGCTGCCCGCCGCCACCCGCCACAATTCGCGCGGCGGATGCTCGTTCCAGTCGCGGGCCAGCTTCACATTGTGCAGCACCGCCGTTCGATCTGGGCCCTGGAACGCGGGGAAATCGGTCAGCCGATTCTCCACCAGCTTCACTCCTTTGCCTTCGATCTCGCCCGCCTGGGCGTCAAATATGGCGGTTTTTTTCTGCGAGCGGAGGGCGAAGTTGACGTGTGTGTCGCCGGTGAGTCCGTTGATTTCAAACAGAGTCAAATACGGAATCGTTGCGACTACCAAAATCCCCAGCACCGTGCCCCGCAGGAACCAGGGAATCGGAAGGAAAAAAATCCAAGCCAGCCAAAGCACCCAGAGCGTTGCCGGAACGAACCCGGCGAAGACGAGCCACGCGGGGAGCTGCTCCCCGTTGTAGGCGAAGACCAAAAACGTATAGAACGCCATCCAGATGGCGAACACCACGCCGAACGAAATCCAGGCCGTGCGCCGCGAGAACCTCGGGGCCAGGCCGAAGGTCAACGCCATGACGGCCAGCGTCGCGACTGCCAACTGGATCAGGAATCGAGGCTCCAAGACGCGATACTGCGAGTACACGACCAGTGCCCGTCCGTATGCGTAAGGCAGGATCGCCGTCACTGCCATCGCCAGCACGAGCCGCGTTCGATTGACGAGCGCCGAATGCCAAAGACAGGTGGGTCCGGCCGACGACAAAGGCAGACCGGACACATTTTCGGACATCGCCGACATAGTTTTCTCCAGCAGGAAGAAACGATGCCAGACCTTGCTCGAACGAGGAGGCTGGCCCCAAAGGCGCGGCCAACACTTTAGGACGAGCCTTTGACCACAGAGGTTCGTCAGACATCGGATTATGCGGCCGCGAATCGGCGCATCGAGACTGTGCACAACGTACGGTAATCAATCTGCCGGCCGAATGAAAAGGGGCGGCGCTTCTGCGAGTGGCGCCTCGTTCTCTGGAAGCGAGGACTAAAACGCTCCTCTTGCGGCCAAGGCGCTTGACTTCTGGAATCTATCGCCAGAATCATTGAGCGTTCGATGAACGACCGCCTGTTACAACCCAACCACGAGCGTCGCGTGCTGACCACGTTTCGGCACGTCGACGAGCTGATTTCGGAGGCGGTCTCACGGCTCGAGCCGGCCCCGTCGGAGTCGCCCCTTTCCGAGTTCGTGCTCGACGCCCAGCCGCAGCAGCACAAGGTGGCGGTCGACTGTTTGAGCCGGCTGCGGGCTGTCATGGGCCGCTTTCTCGCCAGCCATCAAATCGCCGTGCCTCCGCGGAACGTCAGCGCCCTGTGG
>DASPSM010000629.1:0-2052 GCA_035623955.1 Planctomycetaceae bacterium | reverse complement strand
GCCGAAAACATCCAGTGGTACTCGGGCAAGGAGGCCGACGTCCCGCGGGCAGCCCAACCGGATTTCTAGGATTGGATCATCGGCTGTGGCCGCAGCGGGCACACCATACGCGGCCCGAACGATGGCACCATGATGTGATCCGGCCAGCGGTCGAGATCGAGGATCGTTTCATGACCACGGTCGTTCACATCACGTCGAGCGACCGTATGCGGAGCGACCGCATACTACCGACGTCCATCGTCTCGAAAGGTTCGGAATCGGAGCGCCCGTTACGTGACTTTCACATTGCCATCACTGGGCGAGCGAGCCTATCTCGCGCTCACCTCGATCTCCATCCCGCTCTTCTTGATTGCCTCGGCAGCGCGCGGGGACGCCAAGAACGCGATCAATCGTTTCGCGCTGTCGACCTCGCCGGAGCCGGCCACGATGGCAGCAGAGAATACCTGGGGGAACTGGATATCCGGCGCCAGCCTTCCCGCGTAGTCCACACCTTTCGCCGTGAGGATCTCGCTAATCGGCAACACCGCAACGCCGGCGCCACCGTCGGCGACCATGCCCACGGCATCGGTCCCGCGCGGCGTGATCTTGATTTCAATTTTGCCGGCGAGGCCAAGACGCGGAAAGAGGTCCTTCACCAGCCAGATGCCGCTCGTGCTGCTCGCCGAGACCGTTCGCGCGGCCAGGACGACCTGCTTGAACGCTTCGACCGTGCCGACGTCCGGCTTCGGCGTGCCCGACCTCACCGCCACGCCGAGTTCGACGCGCGCGAGGTTCACATCCGTGCCCGCCGCGATACGCTTCGCGGCGATCAGTTCTTCAAGGCCCTCCCGTGACAGAATCACCACGTCCGCTACAACGCCACTTGCGAGCTGAGCGCCAATCGTCTGCGGCCCCGATCCCTGTGACGCGCCCGACCCAGTTGTGACCTTGATGCCGCTCGTCCTCTCGAATTCCGGCAACAATTGCTCGTACGCACCGGAAAAGCCCCCGGACATCAGCACCTTCACCTGGGCCGCTGCAGCGATTGGCCAAGCGAAAAACGTGGCGGACAGAATAGTTGCGAGAGTTTTCATGAGCGGCCCCGTGTCTTCGGCGCGGCGATTTCGATCACCGTGGTCGTGGCAGACTATCGCAGGATCGAGGATCACTCCATCTGCCTTCGGCAGGCCGACACGGCTGGGAACTCAGGTTAACGGGCTGAATGGGGCATTTTTGTATTGACGCGGCGGGTGTGATTCCTTGGGCGCGGTGATTCGCTTGGAGCGCCCACATGCTTGCCGTAACCGATACGATGCTGGATGAGGAATTGCCGCGGGCACGTCTTGCGGTTCTGCTCAAGCACTTTTCCCGGCTTGAAGATGACCGCGACCCGTGGCGGGTCATGTACCCGCTCAAGGAGGTGTTGCTGCTCCTCACCTGTGCGACGATCGCCTCGTGTGACGACTTTGACGACATTTGCGCCTGGGGCCGGCATCATCTCGGTTTTCTGCGCGGCTTCTGCGAGTTCTTTCACGGCATTCCGTGCGCGCGCTGGATGCGCAAACTCGTCAATCGGGTCGATCCGATCCTGTTTGCCAACTGCTTCAAGGGCTGGGTGGCGGAACTATGGCCGGACCGCCACGACCTGATCGCGATCGACGGCAAGACCTCGCGACGCACCCATGACCGCCGCAAGAGCCTCAAAGCGCTGCACACGCTCAGCGCCTACGCGACCTCGGCGCGGCTCGTTCTTGCCCAGATCAGCGTACCGGAAAAGACCAACGAGATCACCGCCATCCCAGATGTGCTCGACGAACTCGCGCAGGCCGGCCAGCTTGAAGGCGCGCTGGTGACCATCGATGCCATGGGCTGCCAAGTCGAAATCGCCGACAAGATCGTCGCCCACAAGGCCGATTACGTGCTCGCCCTCAAGGGCAACCAGCCGAACCTCGAAGCCGAGGTCAAAGATTATTTCGACACCGCCCCCGCCGCCGAGTTTGCCGTCAAAACCACCGTCGAGAAGGGCCATGGCCGCATCGAGACCCGCATCGCTACGGTGTCCGGCAACGTCGA
>DASPSM010000624.1:0-5127 GCA_035623955.1 Planctomycetaceae bacterium | reverse complement strand
CTGTCGTTCCGGAACCGACGACAAGTCGTCGGCTTGGGGCAGTGGACGCGGCAATGATCCCACAGTCGATTGGTGCAGCCCGCGTCGCTCTCGCAAGGACTTAGGACGCAAATGCAAAATGTTGTCACGCTGGCGGCTCGCCGGCCGCCAGCGTGCCCTACGGCATGACCAGCACCGTCACATGCGATGGACGGTCCGGTGAGTGGTAGACGCGCTCTGTCGCCTTCTGATAATCGCCTGTCTCAGCGCTGTAGATGTCGACAAACTTCTGCGGATTGCGGTCAATCAGCGGGAACCAGCTCGATTGCACCTGCACCATAATCTTGTGGCCGGTGCGGAACGTGTGACAAATGTCCTGCATGCTGAACTTGATCTGGGCGGGCTTGCCGGGCTCGAACGCCTCGGGCTTTGCAAAACTGTTGCGGAACTTGCCGCGAAACACGTCGCCGCGGACGAGCTGCTGATAGCCGCCCATGCGGACGCCGGTTGGGTTCGGCGTCGGGTCGGGGTGGTCGTTTGGATAGACGTCGATCAGCTTCACGACCCAGTCCGAATCGGTGCCCGTCGTCGAGACGTGCAGGTCGACGGCGATCGGACCGGCCACGGTCACGTCATCCTCGAGGGCCTTCGTCTCGTAGACCAGCACGTCGGGGCGCCGGGAAGCGAATCGCTGATCGGCCGTCATGTATTCCTGAGTCATCCGCGTCGTGGTCGTCTCCTGGTAGGGAACGGGCCGCGACGGATCGCTGAGATATTCGTCCGCCTCGTCGGCTGACTGCGAAGGCGAGACGCTCGACAGTTTGCTCCCGGCCGCGAAATAGTAAGTCCGCGGCTGCGCCTGCTTTGGCGGCCAGTTGTCATATTTCCGCCAGAGATTCGTCCCGGTCTCGAAGACCCACGCCTTCGGATGCTCGTATTTGGGAGCGCCCTTGAGATGATGCTCAAAAAATGGGAACTCGATTTTCTCCCGATAGAATTCGGACGTCGGCGCGTTGAATTGCGCGTCTCCGAGTTTCGATCCATCCCCGCGTGACCAGCCGCCGTGCACCCAGGGGCCCACGACGATCCGGTTGTCGGTCGCCGGCGAGTTGACGAGCAGCTTGCGATAGACCTCCAGCGCGCCGAACAGGTTTTCGGCGTCGTACCACCCGCCGACGGTCATCACGGCCGGTTTGATGTTCTTGATGTGAGCGCGGATGTTGCGGGCCTTCCACCAGTCGTCGTAGTTGCCGTGCTGGCAGACTTCCTTAAGGAAGGCTGTCTCCCCCTTGAAAAACTTGTCGCTCGCCTTGTTCAGCGGCCCGAAATGCAGAAACAGGTCGTACCCGTCGGGCGTTTCGTACTGGAAGTTGGTGTCGAACTTTTTGATGGGCTGCGGCCGCGGACGGTCGAAGAACGGTAGGAAATTGAGCATATGCGCGATCTGCAGCGCCCCGTTGTGGTGCCAGTCGTCACCGATGAACCAGTCGGTGACGGGCGCCTGCGGCGAGGCGGCGACTAACGCCGGGTGGGCGTCGATCATGCCGGTCACGGTGTAAAAGCCAGGGTACGAAATGCCCCACTGCCCGACTTTGCCGTTGTGGTTGGGGACGTGCTTGAGCACCCAGTCAATGGTGTCGTAGGTGTCGCTCGATTCGTCGATGTCGGTCGGCTTTTTCTTGTCGGCGATGTAGGGGCGCATGTTGACGTATTCGCCTTCGGACATCATGCGGCCGCGAACGTCCTGCAGGACGAAGATGTAGCCCGACGTTTCGAACAACTGCGAGGGGCCGATTCGATCGCGGTATTCGTCCCCATAGGGTCCGACGCTGTACGGCGTCCGATTCAGCAGGATCGGGTATTTCTGGCTCTGATCCTTGGGGATATAGACGGCCGTGAAAAGCCGTTTGCCGTCGCGCATCGGGATGCGATATTCGTACTTCGTATATTTCGCCTTGATTTCCTCCAGTCGCTTTTCTTCCACCGGCCGCTGACGCTGGGCCCAGGCCGGCGACGCGGCTGCAAAGACGAAAAGAAGGGCCGCGGCCAGACGGAACCGCGTGAGCCGGCGAAGCGACGTTGTTGGACAAACGGGCTGCATGGGGCGAGATTCTCCGAGGTTAAAACTCCAGCATAGTGGCGCCAGCCTACCGGGGTCAAAAACCTGCATGCCGACAACGGCGAGGGGGCAAGTGTAAGCTGGCCGGTTCTTGGACGCACCCCCCTGGCCGCGTTCTGAATGCCAGAACGCTGAAAAATGCGCTCCGAAAGCGGAAAGACCGGTTCGCTGACCCGCCGCGGCGGATCCCTGGCGCGACGATCGCTGCAGATCTGTTTCTTAATCTGGATGACCAAAAACTGGTGTTGCGGTTTCGTTCACGCGCACCAAGAATGTCGGGCCGCCGCAGCCGCCGCCCGAATCAAGGACGATTCATGGTCAGCGACTCACCCTCCTTGCCAAATCGCGCTTCGCTCGGATCGCATCTAGAGCGCCGATTGCGCGCTGTGAACGAACACCCGCGGTTGTGGCTGGGCCTGCTCGTACTGCTGCTCATGGCCCAAGTCCGTCCCTGGTGGATTCCCCAACCCGACAGCCGCTCCTACATGTCGATGGCCCGCAGCCTCGCCGAACAGGGACACATGCTGAACCTGGGTCGCGAGCACCTTTGGTACTTTCCGGGGTACTCGTTGCTTCTCAGCCCGTTCTACCTGGTTTCCGCACATCCGTATTGGTTGCTTTCTGCGTTTCAGTGGACGGCGACCGTGCTTTTGATGCTGGGCGTTTATCAGTGGGCCCGATCGATTGTGCCGCAATGGGGGGTGTGGATCGCCGCCTTGAGCGCCGTCAATGCGGGTGTTTGGTTCCACGCGGCCCGCGTACTGAGCGAAGTTCCTTGCATGTGCGCTCTCGTCTGGTCGGCCAACGCAGGCATCGCCGCCTGTCGCAGTCGGACGCTTGGCCGGACGCTGCTGTTCACCGCGGTTGGCGCGGTTCTCCTGGCAATCACCGCGCTCATTCGTCCCGCCGGACTGATGCTCGCCGTCGGCTTCGGGCTGAGTTTGGGGTGGCAGGCGATCAGGCATCGTGTGAGCTGGTCGCGCGCTTTGGCTCTGACCTTCGCGATCGGCGCGCCCGCAGCGATCTGCGTGGTCGCCTTCATCCGGATGGAACAGGCGACGGCGACGCAGGAGAGCGCCCGGACTTATTTGAGCAACTTCGGCGACTCGGCCCGCAGTCCGCTGGCTTCTTATCTGGAAGGAGCCCGGTTGGCGATTCGCGACAGCGGACGCGTAATGGTCCCGGGAATGTTCAAAGCCTATAACGAAACCGGCTGGCTCGACCCGAATCTTTTGGTCTACGCGCCGGTGTGCCTCGGATTGGCTTGGGCCTGGTGGCGGCTCGCGCGCGACACAGCGGATCCCCTGCTGCTGGGCGTCCCCTTTTACGTCCTCTTGCATGTGGTCTATCCGTACGAGGCCGGGGCTCGGTTCTTTGTCCCGCTGATACCTGTCTTTGTGGCAAGCCTGGCCTATATGGTGAAGCCCGCCGATCGGCGGCTCGTGTTTGCCGGAGCCGCGTTTTCTGCCGCGCACATGCTGATCGCGGTGGTCTACTGGCTGGCGATCGACGCGCCGCGAGCGGCGGCCGAAGCGCGGCGTGGAGACGAAATTGCGACGATCAGCGGGCAAATCGGATCGACAACGGGCCGCGTCGCCGCAGTCGATCTTTCCGACAATGAAGTTCTGATGTTGGAGCTGCAGCTCGATCGGCCGGTCGCGCCGCGCAAGTCCGGCGCGTCGCTCGTGGGAGACGACTGGCTGGTCAGCGGACATCAATCGCAACCCGGCGGTCCCTATCGCGTCACGGCAGCCACGGCATCATTCGCGCTCTCGCGTCGTGAGGCGACCAGCCGAATTCGCGCGCCGCTGGCCCAGTAGCGTGAAATCAGGCCGCGCAGACCAAAGTGGGCACGCCCCGCGAAACAAAGTCGATGCCCTCAAGCGGCGGAACGTCCAGCTGGGCTGCCCGCGACTTTGTTGTTGATCACTCCCCTCTCGCTTGTTCGCGCCACAAGACCAATCAATAATCGCCAAGATTGAGCCGCGCGCCTCGGCGTTCGAAAGCCGGTCAAAACCAATTGCACGCTGGACTTGCGATAGATGGCTCCAGATAGCCACGACCGAGGCTCCGAGCCAGCCCTCTCGCGCAGCCTGAATCTGCCGCAGTCGATCTCGCTCAACGTCGCCAACATGGTGGGCGTTGGCCCGTTCATCACGATCCCCCTCATGCTGGCTGCCTTGCCGGGCCCCCAAGTCGTTCTGGCCTGGTTGGTCGGCGGGCTGCTCGTGCTCTGCGACGGACTTGTCTGGAGCGAATTAGGTGCGGCCTTGCCTGGCAGCGGCGGGTCGTATCACTTCCTCAAGGAGATTTACGGCCGACTGAACCCGACTTGGGGCCGGCTGATTCCGTTTTTGTTCATCTGGCAGTTCCTCATCAGCGGGACCTTGGAAAGCGCCTCGGCCTACATTGGCGCCAACAAATACTTGCATTATGTCCTCCCGCAGATGGACGAATGCCTTGCCGACTGGCACGTCCCGGGCGGTTCCAACACGGTGGCCGCGGCGTTGTGCTTGTGTGTGACGGCTCTTTTGTGCCGGCACATCCGCGTCCTTGGTTGGCTGAGCCTGGTGCTCTGTTTCGGAATCCTTGGTGCCCTGCTTGCCGTCGTCGTCACCGGCTTGCCGCATGTCGATCCGAATCTGTTGCGTGTGCCGCGCGACACGCTCACCTGGCAGAACGCCCCGCACTTTGCCAACAGTCTGGGCGCCGCGATGACGATCGCGATCTACAACTACTTCGGCTACTACAACATCTGCTATCTGGGGGACGAAGTTCGTAATCCGGGCAAAACCATTCCGCGATCGGTGATCAGCTCGCTGTGGATCATTGGGGTCCTCTACATCGCCATGACCGTGGCGATTATCGGCGTGATTCCCTGGCAGGAGGCGGCCCAGTCCGAGTTCGTCGCCGCGAACCTGATCGAGCGGATCGTCGGACGATCGGCCGCGACCGGGTTTGCCTGGCTGGTCGTCTGGACGGCGGTCGCGGGGGTGTTTGCCATGTCGCTCGGCTATTCGCGAATTCCG
>DASPSM010000615.1:0-4704 GCA_035623955.1 Planctomycetaceae bacterium | reverse complement strand
GACGGTGGACCGATCGTCTTGGCGAGGATGAGGTGGGCCGGGACCCAGATCAGCGTGGGGAACGCGATCATCACGAGCGAGAACCAGGCCAGCGGCGGCATCCAGGTTTGGGGGCCCTGCGTGTCGTCGATGGCGTAAACGTAGTTGATGTTCACCGGCAGATCGGGATTGTTGTCGGGAGCCGGCGGGAGGGGCATCAGAAAATAGCATACCAGCAAAATCGCCCAGCCCGTCGCCGTCCAGACGACAAGCGCACGGCGGTCGTAACCCAGACGCCAGACGAGCCAGAAATCCAGGAACGGAATCCAGCAGTGGAAAAACGAAAGTCCGTGCTTGTACAACGCCAGCAACGACGTGTTGTTGCTGAACATGTACTTGGTCTGGCCGGTCAGAAAGTGGCCCGTGAGGCCCCCCACGAAATCGGCACACCAGACGATCTGAGGCAACAGGACATTGACCGCCGCGATCGAAGCCAGAAGCGGGCTCTCTAGCCACATCGCGGCCAGCGTCACGAACAGGGCCACGTCGCAGAAATAGAGGAAATTGGTCGGTCCGTAGAAATACGTGTAGGAGGGGACGAGCAGGGCCATGAACCCCGTAAACGCCAGCTTGGCCGCCAGGGGAATCCGCGCGCCGGCGGCCGCGGGTGGGGCTCCGGCATCGGTTGGCTGATTCGGCCGCGATCGCCGAAACCTCCGCCGGGAGAAGGGAGAGAGGCGGTCGGACTCGAGTCTGGGATCGCGGCGGGGCAGCGAGCGCGACGCCAAACGCTTCAACGAACGAATCGCCGAACGACCAGAAAAACGCGGGCTGCCAACCATGAGCGGTGTTTTTTCTTGCGGGCTAGCCGCATGACGTTTTTGCTCGCGCCCAGGCAGCTAGCCTGCAGGACAAGACACTGGCGGACAAGCCGCCAGTGTCGCCATTTTATCGGGGCCGCTCGCCCGTCGATACGAGCGTCGTAAAGCCTCGGTTAATGTTGGAACAAGAATTCTTTGCAGTTGAGGATCGCCCAGCCGACGTCTTCGAGCGCTTGCCGGCGGTCCGATGAGCGGGCGATGTGCGCCTTCGATGCGGCCAGTTCCTCGGCTGCGGGCGCCCGGCACAGCGCCGTTAAATAGAGCGAGGCCACGATCTCGTCGTCTTTCTTACCCGCTTTCATCATCTGCGGGATGCGGCACGAGTCGTCCCGAAGCTTGTTGTGCACCACCGGCCCGTTAATCATCTGCAGCGCCTGCGACAGGTTCGAATCGGTGGAGCGCTCGCACTGGCAGGCCATGTCGCGCTGCGGCTGCCCGAAGATCTTGAGGAAGTAGTTGTCGATCGGCGGATCGGGCAGCTCGACGGCCCGCGTGCCGGCCGGCATGCCCGTAAAGCGCTCGGGGACGTTCGTGACGGCGCAGATCGCGTCCAGAAGCTGCTCGGCCGTCAGCATCCGCGTGTTGGCGTGCGAGAAATAGAGTTCGTCGTCTTTGTTGAAGTCGTTCTTGCGGGCCGACAGCTCGTAGATGTGGCTGTGCATGATCGTCCGCATGACCCACTTGGCGCTATATCCGTGCGCGACGAATTGCCGGGCCAGCTCGTCGAGCAGTTTGGCATTGGACGGGGGATTGGAGTCGCGGAAGTCGTCGACCGGCTCGACGATGCCGCGCCCCATCAAGTGCCCCCAGATGCGGTTGACGCAGGTGCGGGCGAAGAACGGGTTGTCGGACGCGGTGAGCCAGCGGGCAAAGACGGCCCGGCGATCCTCGTCGTTCGGAACGTCGACGTCCCCCTTGAGCAAGAGGTGCACTTTCATCGTCTGCCCGGTCCGCGGCTGCTGAATTTCGCCGGCGTTCTCGCGGAAGACGACTTCTTCTTCCTTGGCGTTGCCGCCGGGACGACGGCCGACGCGGGCGAAGGCGGCGGCGATCCCGTAATAGTTGTCCTGCGACCAGCGCTCGAAAGGGTGGTTGTGACACTTGGCGCACTGGATGCGGATGCCCAAAAAGAGCTGGGCCGTCGTCTCGGTCGCGTCCTGCGGATCGCGGCTGGCCCGCCAGTAGTTGGCAGCCGGGTTCTCGAAGACGCTCCCCTGCGAGGTCAATAGTTCGCGGGCCATCTGATCCAGCGGCTTGTCGGCCAGCACGCTCTCGTAGACCCAGCGGCGGAACTTGCGGACGCCGGCCGGCTCGAGCTTCTTGCTGTTGGCCCGCAGCACGTCGCACCATTTGAGCGTCCAGAAGTCGGCACAGTCCGCGCTGTCGACCAGGTCGTCGACCAGCCGGCCGCGCTTGCTGGCATCGCGGCTCTTCAGAAAGGCCAGCGTCTCGTCGGGGCGGGGCAAGCGGCCGTCGGCATCGAGGTAGGCGCGGCGGACGAATTCTTCGTCGCTGCACGACTCCGATGGGACGATCTGCAGCTGCTTGAGCTTTTCGTAGACCAGCGCGTCGACGAAGTTGTTGGCCGGCGGATTTGGCCAGGCGAAGCCCTTCACGTCCTCGAGAAACGTGATGTAGGCCGTCGACATCTTGTCGAGGAACCGGGCCAGCACGGCCGTCTCGCCGCGACCCGTTTTCTCGACCAGCCCGTCGGCGGTCACCGTCGCGACCGATTCGTTCGACGAACTGAAGACCGTAAGCGACGTGAGATCCTCGACGCTGCCGTCGCTGAAATATCCGTCGACCCGCAACTGCTGGCGTTTCCCCAGATCATGGAACACGCGCTGGCCGGGCGAGACGACGATCTTCACCAGGTCGGGAGTGCTGGCAGCGTCGATCGGCAGGCCGCCCGAGATCCAATCAAACAGCACGCGATAACAGGCGTCTCCCTTGTGCAGGCGCCGGCCGCCGCCGTGGGCGACCTCCATCAGCGGCTTTTTCAGAATCAGGCTCTCGGCCGGGTCCATGAGGTTCGTGCGGCGGCCGTAATACTCAGTCCGCAGGGTGAGGAGATCGAGCGGCGGATCGAATCCCCGCAACGACAGTCGAAAGCCGTTCTTGCCCGAGGGGGAGCCGTGGCAGGCCCCCATGTTGCAGCCGGCCTTCGTGAGGGCCGGCAGTGTTTCGTTCTTGAAGCTCACGGCGGAGGATGCGTCGAAATCTTTCACGACGACTGCGGACGTGGCCTCGCGGTCGCCGATCTTTGCGGTGATCTTTGCAGTGCCGTCGCTGACGGGGATGACGATCGTCCCTTTGACGCAGGCGATCTTCGGATCGGAGGAGGTCAACTTCACGTCGGCCGTCAGATCGCGGACACGGTCCTGAGCATAAGTGCCCGTAGCAACGAGCTGCAGCGCACCCCGCGGATTGGAAAGCTCGAACTTCGACGGCTCGAGCGACAGCGTCACCGGCGGCTCGACCGCTCGCTTCTTGGCGTTCGCGTCCGCGCCCGTTTTATGGCTCGGCTTTCGCGCGGGTTCCTCGGCCGGGGCGACCCGCAGGCCGACAGGGGCAAGCATCGCGACCAGCGCGACTGCGAGAGTCCCGTGCCGCAATGCTCGGCCGGAGGTGATCGGATTCCTCATGACTTCTTCTTTCCCTCAGACTTCTTTCCCTCGGGCTTTCGCGGGGCGGTCGGTCGTTCGATGTGGAGCCCGATCCCTGGGGCAGGCTCGGCGAGAGTCTGGTTGCCTTTCTTGAGCGTGCCCACCAGCACCACGGTTGCGATGTTGGGAGCCGCGTTGCCGTCAGCTTTGAAGGTGACTTCCGTCGAAGTGGCGCCTTTGGCAATCGGCTTGGTGCTGACAGTCACGCCCGGGGGCAGGCCCTTTTTCGCCGGGCTGACGGCAACCGCAATCTCCTCGTCAAATCCCTTTTGTCGCTCGGCCAGCAGTTTGAAAGTGGCCGATTGATTGCGCGTCAGAACGACTTGGGCGGGTTCCGGGTGGAGGGTGAAGGGAGGTCGCGGGCCGGCGACCAGGGCCAGATCGGCACACAGTTCCAGGGGTGGGTAGGGCATGCCGCCGAGCTGCGTGCGGACAGCGTCGGTGGTTTGCGCGATCACCGAGGAATCGGAATGCTCGGGCGATCCCACTATCCGAATCGAGTGGATCAGCCCCGCGGGAAGCGCTCCGGTCGATTGAAGCGTCAGCTCGGCGGTCTCCTCGCCGCGGCCGATCCACGTCGCGTGGGCCTGTACGACGGACGGAAGGTCGACGGCCCTCACGGCAATCGGCCCGCCGTAGCCCGAGCGAACCGCCGTGACGGCAATCGCCGCAGTGCCGCCGGCCGGAACGACGACCGAATCGGCCGCCGCGTTTAACGTAAATCCGCGGGCAATCCGCCCGCGATTCGGTCTGTCTTTCGGCGGATTGGTCGGTTGTGCGAGCGTTTGGATGTGGTAGACGAAGCGGGCCCCGCCCCGATGACTGAGATCGCGGACCTCGAGCAGGTAGTCGGCCGCTGTGGGCAGCAAAGCTTCGAGCGTCGCCTCCTGCGTCCCCTGACTCTCGGCAGAAGCCAGCACCGAGCCATCGGATTTGAGCAGCCGTAGCGCGAGGTCGGCGGGAGAGCCGAGCCGCCGCGAATACGACGTGAAACGGACATATTCGTCCGCCGGGCTGTGGAACACGAAATGGTCGATGTCGTCGGGTACTTCCAGCCGCCCGTTGAGATCCTCTCCCAGATTCACGCGGCTGGCGGTCTTGGTCGTGTTGTTGGGCTCCGATTCGGTGGCCTGTTTGTGATCCGAAAGCACGATCGGGGCGAAGCTCTGCGCGTTGCC
>DASPSM010000436.1:0-2793 GCA_035623955.1 Planctomycetaceae bacterium | reverse complement strand
AGCCCCGCGGGACGATCGGCTTCATCCGGGCCCACTCTTCGGTCCAATTTCGCTGGGGGTCGGCAAGAACCGGGCCCGCCGAGCGAATCACGAAGACGAGGGCAACTGCCAGGAGCCCCGGACGGAGCCGTGAATCGCGCCCCGGGGCGCGAAGGGAGATCATGATTTCATCCTTTCGCCGTCCAAGTTGGATGCGATCGATGTTTAGAATCATCGGGCGAATTCCGGTGATTCGCAAGCTGGTTGACTTTCGCAACGCCGCGCGATTGTCTGATCGCTGGCGTCATCCGTGTAGGCATCCGCTGCCGATTTCAAGCGAGGCAATGCGATGAAGCGAAGACAGTTCCTCAAAACGGCGGCGGCAATTCCTGTTGCCTTGGCGGGCAGTTCTGGCGTCGGCCCAGTGGCCGCGGGATCTTCCGCGCCGATTCGCCGGGTCCGTCCAGGTGATCCCGAGTGGCCGTCGCTGGCAAGCTGGGAAAAATTGAAGGAGTCGGTCGGCGGTCGATTGATCGAGTTGAAATCGCCGTTGGACGCCTGCCGAAGCACGCCCGCGAGCGCGACTTGCGCCGAGCTGTTCAAGGAACTCAAGAACCCTTACTTCATCGGCGACAACCCCGCACTGACGCAGACATCCGGCTGGGTCGATGCCTGGACGTCCGCCCCGAGCGTTTATGCGGTTGCGGCGGCGCAGACGGCCGACGTCGTCGCGGCCGTCAATTTCGCCCGCGAGCACAAACTGCGCCTCGTGGTGAAAGGGGGCGGGCACAGCTATCAGGGGACATCAAGCGCCCCTGACTCCTTATTAATCTGGACTCGCGCGATGAACGGCATCTCGCTGCACGATGCCTTTGTGCCAAAGGGCTGCGAAGGGAAAGTCGCTGCGCAGCCGGCCATCACTGTCGGGTCGGGCGCGATTTGGGGGCATGTCTACGACGCCGTCACGACCAAGGGAGGCCGCTACGTGCAAGGGGGCGGCTGCGCGACGGTCGGCGTCGCGGGACTGATTCAAAGCGGCGGCTTCGGCACCTTTTCGAAAAGCTTCGGACTGGCCGCGGCGGGCCTGCTCGAAGCCGAGGTCGTGCTGCCCGATGGCTCGGTGCGGATTGCGAACGCCGGCTCTGATCCCGAACTGTTCTGGGCGCTCAAAGGGGGCGGTGGGGGCAGCCTGGGCGTCGTGACCCGGTTAACCCTGCGGACCCGTGAGCTGCCGCAATCGTTTGGCGTCGTCTCGGGGACGATCAGGGCCCGGACGGACGGTGCCTTTCGCGATCTGATCGCCCGGGCGATCGAGTTCTACCACGAGCGGCTGTTCAATCCCCGTTGGGGCGAGCAGATGCGATTCGGACGAAACACACTGCAGTTGCAAATGCTCTCGCAGGGGCTTGATCGCAAACAAATGCAGGCGGTGTGGAAGCCCTTCTTGGACTGGGTGGCCAGCCGACCGGCCGATTTTGTCGTCGCAGCGCCGGTGACAATCGCGGCCCTGCCGCCGCGCCGGTTCTGGGACCCGAAGTTCTGGGACCAGCTCCCGGTCAAAGTCATCGTGCATGACGACCGTCCGCACGCCCCCAAAGAGAACTTTTTCTGGGCCGGCAACGGCGGGGAGGCGGGCTGGCTTGTTCACGGTTATCGATCCGCCTGGTTGCCGGCTTCGCTGTTGGACAAGGATCGGCAGAACACCTTGGTCGACGCGCTGTTTGCCGCGAGCCGTCACTGGCAGGTCGAGCTGCACTTCAACAAAGGCCTCGCCGGAGCGCCGGCGGAAGAACGGGCTGCCGCCAGAGACACTGCGACGAATCCGGCGGCGTTGGATGCGTTCGCCCTGGCGATCATCGGCGGCAGCAGCGGTCCTGCGTTTCCGGGCATCCCCGGCCACGAGCCGAACGTGGCCGCCGCGCGTCGCGACGCTGCCGCGATTAACCGGGCGATGGAAGAACTCCTCAAGGACGTCCCGCAGCCCGGCTCGTATGTTTCGGAAAGCGATTATTTCGAGCGGGACTGGCAGCATTCATTCTGGGGCACCAACTATCCGCGCCTGGCCGCCGCGAAAAAGAGGTACGATCCGGATGGTTTGTTCGTCGTCCACCACGGAGTCGGCAGCGAGGAGTGGAGTCCGGATGGTTTCACCAGGGCCGCAAGATCGTGATTAATTTCTCCGTTTTTCGGATCGAGCAAAATCCGATAGCAGGGCCCCGAAACCTGCGAACCTTGTGACGCCGCTGGCCTCGTAGGCGGATATCCCGACTGCGAGGTCCATACGCCAAAAGGAAAGACCGATGCTCGAAACGGTGAGAGAACTGATCATCAATCAATTCGAGGCGGCCGCCAGCACGCTCAACGCCTGCATCGACAAGTGTCCCGACGCGGCATGGAACGGGCCGGTGGTGAATCTTAAATTCTGTCAGGTCGCCTTCCACACGCTGTTTTACGCCGATTACTATCTCGGCGAGACCGAGGAGGATTTTCGCAAGGAGCCGTTCCATCGCGAGAACGCCCACGTGTTTCGCGACTATGAAGAACTCGAGCCGCGGCCCCCGGTCCACCTCTACGACAAGGCTTGGATCAAGAGCTATCTCCAGTACTGCCGGACGCGATGCCACAAGGTGGTCGGCGCGGAGACAGCCGAAATGCTTGCCGCCAAGACGAAATTCCCGCGGAAGAATTTTTCGCGTGCCGAGGGGCACGTCTACAACATCCGGCACCTGCAGCATCACGCGGCCCAGTTGAGCATGCGCCTGCGGATCGACTTCCAGGCCGACGTGCCCTGGTTCAGGTCGGGTTGGAAAGAGG
>DASPSM010000605.1:0-10510 GCA_035623955.1 Planctomycetaceae bacterium | reverse complement strand
AGCCGACGCGTCGATATACACCGCGTGCCCGCCGGGTGGCTCGATGATCTGGATGCCACCAGCGAGCAGTTTCTCGCCTACGTACTCGGCACTGCGGATGCGGTAGCGCAGATAGTCCTCGTCGAGCACCTCGCGAAAGCCCTGGGCCATCGCTTCCAGGTCGCGACCGGCCAGCCCGCCGTAGGTGACGTAACCTTCGGTGAGAATCAGCAGGTTGCTGGCCCGCTCGAAGAGCGACTCGTCCCGTACGAGCAGCACGCCGCCGATGTTCACCAGGCCGTCTTTTTTCGCACTAATCGTCGCTCCATCGGCCAGGTTGAACATGTCCCGCACGATCGCGCCCACCGGCCGGTCGTGTTGACCCGCCTCGCGCTGCTTGATGAACCAGGCGTTCTCCGCGAACCGGCAAGCGTCGAGAAAGAACGGCAGCCGAAACCGGTCGCAGACCTTGCGAATGGCCCGCAGGTTTTCGAGGCTCACCGGCTGCCCGCCGAAGTTGTTGCTCGTGACCGTGCACATCACGACGGGCACGTTCGCGGGACCGACCCGCTCGATGAGCGCTTCGAGAGCCGCCACGTCCATGTTCCCTTTGAACGGCTGCCGCGCGCGCGGGTGCTGCGCTTCGGAGATCGGCAGATCGACGGCCTCGGCTCCGGAATGTTCGATGTTAGCGCGGGTGGTGTCGAAATGGGCATTGTTGGGAACGACGCGACCGGGCCCGCCGACCAGCTCGAAGAGAATCCGCTCGCTGGCCCGCCCCTGATGGGTCGGCAGGATATGTTGAAAGCCAGTGATCTCGCGCAGCGTCTGTTCAAAGCGGAAGAAGCTTGGCGAGCCGGCGTAGCTTTCGTCCCCAGCCATGACGCCCGCCCACTGCAGGCTGCTCATCGCGCCGGTGCCGCTATCGGTTAACAGGTCGATCAGCACGTCTTCGGCCGGAATCAAGAACATATTGAAGCCGGCATTCCGCACGATCGCCTCCCGTTCCTCGCGGGTGCGCATGTGCAGCGGCTCGACGACTTTGATGCGGAAGGGCTCGATGATCGTTTTCATGGATTTTTTGACCTGAAATCGTGGCAACCCCGGTCCGCCGCTCGCCCACATTATTGCGTTCGATCGACCGGAGAGCACACGAGGCATGAGAAATCGCCAATCTTCGGAATCTGGCTTAACCTTTTCAGTTTCGATTCGTCTTTCTGGTTAGACTGCGAGCAGCCTTGTGCCGCCGAGTTCCGCGAATCGCCGCGAACGACACTCATCCCTCAAGCGCAGGCAGGTGATCGGTGCGCGAAGGGCTGACCGAGCATGTCCCACATGTGTACCGCCTCGCGCTGCGGCTGACGGGCGATCGGCATCGCGCGGAGGATCTCACTCAGGAGACCTTTCTTCGTGCGTGGAAAAGACGCGAGCAACTCAAGGACAAGCGGGCCGAGCGGGTTTGGCTGTTTCGCATCGCCGCCAACATCTGGAAAGACGAATTACGGCAAATCAGCGCGCGCGGCGCGACGGTTTTTCCGCTGCCGGACAACGCCCCCGGTGCGGAGCCGACGCCCGAGCAGTCGGCCGAGGCGCGTGAGAGCCTCGAGCGTACGCTCAACCTGCTCAATGGGCTGCCGGTGCGGCAGCGCACGGTCCTCCATTTGATTGCGGTCGAAGGGCTTTCGCCAGGCGAGGTGGCAAGCGTTTTGGGGATCAACACAAATACGGTAAAGGTCAATCTCAGCCTGGCGCGCAAACGCATGCGCGAGCAGCTGGCCAAGGCGACGATCAGCTCCGATCTCCGATCAGCAACGGCTACCGGCGATGAATGAATGGACAGGCAATCCTGTGCTCTGCGACTCGCTCGAGGCTTGCCTGGCGGGCGAGCTGCCCGCCGAGCGCCGGTCCGAATTCGAGGATCATCTTTTGAAGTGTCCTGCTTGCCGCAGCGCGGTCGACGATTGGCGGGCGCTCTGCAGGATCTTGGAAACGGCGACCAGCCGACTGGAAAACCCGAGCCCCGAGCTATGGGAGCGAGTTCAGCGGCCGGCCACGGTCCAGATGCGACAACACGATCGCGGCTTGCAAAAGGGGAGAGTGGCGGCCCTGATTGGGGCTTCGGTGGCGGCTGGCATCCTGTTCATGGTCCTGTTGCGACCGCCTCCGCCGCGCGAGGAATCGGTAAAAGTCTCCAACGTTCAACCCCCAGCGATCGCGGCGTCGAAGCCGCCAAAGCTGGAGTTTCCCGACGACGTGATCGGCGTGCCGATCGACATTGGCAAGCCGAACGTAACGGTGGTGTGGCTCTATCCGACGGTGAAGTCCGCGAACCAAACCAACTGAATTCGACGCTCGGATCGCCCCAAAATCGGCGATCCAGGCGAAGCCGGAGCAAACGATGAAAAGCAACCGTTTTTTGTTGTGTCTGATTGTGTGCGTCTGCGCCAAAACGGTTCCCGTCCTCGGCCAAGAGAGTCCAAAGGATGCGCCAATCAGCGCGAAGCCGACTCCCCTCAAAGCCCGTGCGCCCGAAGAACGGGAGGTTCACGTTTTTCGCTTGCAGTACGCCCAGGCGAGTTCCGCGCTCGACGCGATCCAGAGCCTGTTGGGACTGACAAAGGAGGATCTTGCGAGAAAACCACTTGCGAATGCGGGCCAAAAGCCGCGTTTCGCCATCGATACGCGTCTGAACCGCTTGATCGCGTTCGTCGACGAACCCGAGCGACGAGCGGTTGAAGCCCTGCTTCGCAAGTTGGATCAACCGCAGGAGCAAGCGGGTGGGACCGTGTCCCGCCTCAAGATCTTCAGATTGCGTCACGCCAGGGCCGACGATGTCGAGTCGGCGATACAGAAACTCTCGCTCGACAAAGGCATCGTCGCCAGCTACGCGGACGCGCGCACGAATACCCTGTACGTCACCGGGAACGAAGAAGCGATAGCCGACTTGGGGACGTTGATCGACCGGCTCGACGTCCCCACCATCGCGTCGAAGCCGCGCGAGAACGTCGCCCTGCGGGTCGTCTGGCTGGTCGACAAGACGCTGGCGGGCAATGACGCCGCGCCGGTTCCCAGCGACTGGAAAGATTCGATCGAACGCCTCCGTAAACAGGTCGACGTGGGCGAACTGCGAATGGCGACGCAGCTCGTGATCACCTTCAATCCCGCTGCCGGCGCGCGCTTCCGAGCGACCGCCGAAGCAAAGTTGAAGCAGTTGGCTACGCTGACCGTCGAGGGCACGTACACCCAAAAGGGGGAGCCCCAACTTCAACTCGAGCTCAATGCGAGGTACGAAGCGAACGAGCCGCACATTTGTAACGTGCAGACAACCTGTTCGGGCGCCCTGCAGTGGCAGCCTGTGATCCTCGGCGCGACGACCTTCAACTCGCAGCCGTCGGTGTTTGTCATTCAGTTGTTGCCCAAATAGACACAACTTCGATAAACGGTTGCGGCTGACCAATCGGAGCGCTGGTTACTGACCGGGCCGCGGCGCGACGTTCCACTCCAAGGTGATCGAATCTTCCGTCCCGGTCAGGCGCAGGAGGACCGTCGCGGAAACGGTCTCGCCCGGCTTGATCTCCTTTGCCGTTCTCTCGCTCCATCGCAGGCTCGTGTGACTGCCGGCCGAGAGGATGTCGGGAAAGTACCATCCGGGCGCTAGCTCAACGATGCTCTGCGAGGAATTCTTGAGGGACACGGTGCATTCACACATTTCGGACTCGGCAAGAGAATGCGGAAGCCCCTCGACGTGAAGTTGCAGCGGCAGATTGCCCGTATGGAACCACGGTTTCACACAGTGAACGCGTTCCTTGACCGGAAAGATCGGCTTCAGTCCTTTCGAGCTGACGGAATAGGCGGCCAGCCAGATCCGCGCGTCGCCGGGTCGACGATTTTGGCGTTCGTCTTGAAGCCCCGCCCAGCCTTGCTCGGCGCGGAACGCCACGTCCACGAAGCCGTCGCCATCGACGTCCTCCAGCAGTAACTTTTGATTGGCAGTCCGATTGTGGGTCCAACAGGACGCCCAATCGACCACCTGCTTGTCGACGAGCAGAAAGGCCATTGAAAGGTCGTCGCCGGGAATCGACTTCGCCAGGACTTCGATCATGACGACTTCGGCGCGATGTGCGTCAGTGGTTTTTATGCGGGCCCGCTCTGGTTTTAGTTCGGATTCGCATTGCTCGGCATAGGCCAGGTGCGCGAGGGCTGATCTTGAACGTTGATTTGCGGGACGCAATGTCTTTCGGAGTTCGGCAAAGATAGGGTTGGGTGGACCCTCTTTCGGCGCCGGTTCGCCGCCCTCTGCCGACAACGCGACGCGGGTCAGTGGGAGCAGCGAAACGATGAGCAGCGCAAACCGCGCTGCATGGGTGAGGCCGTTCATGACGCGCATCCTCGCCATTGGCGATCGTCTCCGTATTAGTGCAGGTCGCCTCGACTCGTCTACGATGCCTGCGCCGAGTCTAACGGCTCTCTTTCTTTGTGAGCTCGTCCTTGATCGCTGGCGTCATGTGGTAGACGTGATGGAGCGGATCGAGTGTCACGGAAGAAACTCGACCGGGCGCGGGGAGCACAACTTGGGTCTTGGCTCCCGCCACATCGACATCGTGCGTCACCGACGGTCGGCCCGCGAACTCGACGGCGATCGGAATGCTCAACCGATACGTCGGTTCCTCCTGGGCGATCGTGCAACGCAGCTTGTCCCCTTCCTGATGCCAGTCGAGCGACAGAAAGGGGGCGCCCGTACGGGTGAACCACTGCTCGTAAAACCAGCCCATGTCGCGTCCCGCCGCTTCCTGCACCGCTTGCAAAAACTCCTGCCAGGTGACCGTTCCGCCTGCGTGCCGTTTGATGATCTGGTGAAGAGCTTCGCGGAATCGGTCGGGACCAATCGTCCGCGCGAGCAGATGATAGACCAGGAATCCCTTGCTGTCGGCGAGATTGTGGGAGATTAAACTCCCGGACGGCAGGTTCTCGAGCGCGTGGTCGCGCCCCGTGGCCCACAGTCGCAGGCCGCCTCGCCCACATTGCACGTTCGAGTAGCCGGGATAGCCCGTCCACCGATAGCGGGCGGCTGCCTCGGGCCCCTCAATTTCCTCGACACAGCGCAACGAGCCGTATTGCGCCATCGCTTCGTCGAGCATATTGGATCCCTTTTCGCCGGTGTGCTTGACGAGATTGCCCCACCACTGATGGCCAACCTCGTGGCCGAACAGCGCGAGGTTGAACCCTCCGCGGAGCGAGGACCTCGACACGAACATGAAGCCCTCGAGCGACGCACCGGTGAAGCCAGACATCTCTGATTGAGGCGACGGCGTCTCGACGATCGCAAACTCTTTGCCATACGGATAGGGCCCGAACTCGGGCACGAGGACATCCAAGACCTGGCCCAGCCCCGTCACCATTTTTTCTGCGAAGGGACGATCCTTGAGCAGATAAAGCGTCGTCGGCACCTTCCCCTCGTGGCGGTGGACGAGGTACTTGCCGACCGCAAAGGAATACGTCGAGGGCTGCGTGACGGCGAATTCGAACACCGATTTGTCCGCCTCGTCGGCTGTCCTCACCGGGTTGCCAGTCGCCTTGACCACCAATCCTTTGGGAACTTCGAAGTGAAGCGAGCCCGTATATTGGCCGGAGCTGAAATTGGGGTACCACGCGCTGTTTGGGCCGCCGGCGAAGCAGCCCTCGCGCCCCAAGTAGAACACCAGGCTTTGCTTCTTGCCCCCGGCGTAGGAAAACTTCAACGAGATATCCGAGCCTGCCGGAAACGGGTGCCGCGGGCGGATGGTCCAATCCTTGTCCGTGCCGGAACCCGCTGAACCTCGATCGCGCACGTCCGCTGGGCCAGCGCATGCCTGTGGCGACAAGACTTCAACGCGGAGATCGGCCATGTCGGCCCTGAGCGAAAACTCCACCTCTTCGCGCGCCTCTTTGGCCGCCGGCAAGCGCAGCGTGCCGGACGCCTCCAGGCGCCGCTGATCAGGTTGAACTTTGACCGACAGATCGCACTGAGCGACTGGAGCATTCCGATTGTCGGCTCGAACCGCCCCGTGCTCGATGCAGCCGGCGAGTGCAATCAGCAGAACGATCAGATTCTTCATCGGATCAGGCTCTCAGCGAGAATACCGAGCGCGCACGCAGCCGCGCCGAGCAGTCCGGCGCCACGATAAGGTCGACCTGCAAAGCGGCACCTCGCAGGCGCGCGGATTTTGTGTGGACCGGGCAACTCCGTTTCGCCGCTGGCCACATTATCGCGTTTCGGGACCGCTAGCACACTCGGCCCTGCAGACCGCGAAATCTCCCGGTTTTGTGTTGACGCCGATCGAGGCGTCCGAGTAGGATACTTTGCGATACAAAGTTGATCGACTAGAAATGGGAACCGCGGTGATGATTAAGATTCTCTTGCCCGTCGCAATTGGCGCAGGACTGCTAATCGCTTATGTCGACTCGCGACCCCGCTGGGACGACGCAGGGATTACAGCCCTCGCCATAATCGCAAGTTGCGGCGTTCTGGGAGCGCTCAGTCCGGGGCGTCCGTGGCTGTGGGCTCTGGCGGTTGGGGCCTGGCTTCCGCTTTACTACATTGCCACAACTCGCAACTTCGGCTCGCTCGTAGCTCTTGGTTTCGCCTTTGTCGGGGCTTACGCCGGAATGGGGCTGCGCCGGGCGTCCAAGGGCTTCCTAGCGGGACACCACCTCGATCGCGCGCCCTGATTGGGCGACAAGACTCCGGAGGTGCTCCATCCGCTTACGGACCGTCTCCTCGAACGTACTGGCCGCTGCGAACTCGAGTGCACGCCGCGACATCGCCGCCAGCGACTCTCGCTCGAGGTCCAGACGGGCGATCGCGTCAGCCAGTGACGAGACGTCGTCGATCGGCACGCTGCTTCCCACCGGAGTCCGTCGCAAGATTCCGTCGAGGGCCTCGTTTGCGTAGCCGATCACCGGGACGCCGCAGGACATCGTTTCGATGTACGTGCAAGACGGATCGCCCTGGCGGTGACAGCAGACGAAGGCATCGACTTCCTGCTTGATCAAGGGCATCAGCTCGGTGGCGAAGTCGAGCACGCCGCGCATCTTCACGCAGTCGCCCAATCCCAACGTGCGGATCTGTTGCCGCATGCTCTCCGCGAGCGCTCCGTCGCCGCAGATCGTCATCTCGAATGGCACTTGGCGCCGCTTGAGCTCCCGGGCGACAAGGGGCAGATGGTCGGCGCCCTTCATGCGGACGAGCCGTCCGGAAAACGCCAATCGCAGCGGACGGCCAGAGCGCAGAGTTTCGAGCCGTCGCTCGAGCGCGTCGGCCGCGATCAGCATGTTGCGCTCGACGCGACCGTCGAAGTACAACAGCGAACTCGGGCAGCTGGTTTGGTACGCGTCGTAGGTCGGTGTGCCGTTGCATTGGACGCCGGTCGAGATTCGCAGAGCCGCCTTGATCCGGCGCTCCTGACCGTATTCCCACAACCGGCGCCTCGCGCGGAGAATTGGGTTGGAGACTTCGGCGTCGACAATCTGCAGTCGTGTCCTCAAGGTGTACTCGGCAACGTAGACGCACGGGACGCGCACTTTCCGGCACCAGATCGCGGCGTTGTTGAGCTTGTAATAAACCGAGGCCAGCACGATGCCGGCTCCTTCGAGCTCGCGCGTCATCCGCACGTTGTCGTCGAAGGGCATAACCTTGATCGCAATGCCGTACTCGCGCGGGTCGATCCGAACGGAATCGAGGTTGTCGGTCGCCACGTCGATCGGCGGCAAGATCACTTCGACGGGGCCGTCCCAGTGCCTGGCCATCTTTGCGACGCCGTCGAGGAACTTCCGCGTGATCGTGATTTGTCCATCGGCATGCATAACGGCGCCGATCGACGGCAGGATCACGAGAGATTTCGCATCGCGGGGCGTCGTGCTCGAAGGGGAATCAACAATCATCGAGCCTCCGGGGCCCTATTTTGTCTGCGGAACATCGATTGGAGTCGTGACCTCGGCCCGCGGCTCGTTTATTTCTGGGCCAGCAGCCGTCGCTCGATTTCCTCGGCCGACAGCCCGACGATCAACACTTCCTTGCGCGGGTTGCGGTGACCGCGAACGATCCGCACATTCGCCGGGGCAGTTTGCAGTGCGTCGGCCAGCACGGCAATCACGGCCTCGTTGGCAGCCCCACGCTCTGCGGCGGCCGTGACGGTAATCTTGAGGCCGTCGCCATATTCTCCGGCAATTCGCTGTTGCGAGGAGCCGGGAACGACTTTGATTGCCAGCGCCACTCCTTCGGATTTCGGGATCAGGCGCATGGCGTCGCGACTGTTGAATCCGCCCGCGGCTGCGGCAATCCAGTCTTTCCACCCGCAAAGGTCAGCGAACCCGCGACGATATCGTAGCTCTCCAGGCCCAGAGCGTAAACCGCCGGCACGACTCCCAATCGACCACGGCGAAGTCGTTGGCAAGCGCGCAGGGCGGCGATACGATCTGTTGCCCAGACGGTGAGTGCCAGTTTGCGCCCGCTGCGTCCACGTCGAAAGCCGGCTCAACAGGAAGTTCAGCGAGTTCAGTCGAGTGGAGCTTCGTCCCAGTCAGCGACCTTCGAAGAGCGTCACGGTATGTCTCAGGCCCGAGATTCCGTCAGCGTCCTTTTCTCGCCAAGCACCGTGCGCTACGACCTGACGTCGGGACTGGTCGTGTTTTTGGTGGCGTTGCCGCTCTGCTTGGGCGTCGCGCTGGCTTCGGGCGTCGAACTCTTTGCGGGCGTGCTCTCCGGCATTGTCGGCGGAATTGTGGTCGGCGTATTGAGCGGCTCGCACACCAGCGTCAGTGGCCCGTCCCCCGGGCTGACGGCCATCGTGCTCGCGCAGCTGGCGGTGCTGCACGGCTCATTCGAGGCCTTTCTGCTGGCCGTCGTGATCGCGGGCGTGATCCAAATTGTCCTGGGCGCGGTTCGCGCCGGATTCCTGGCCGCCTTCTTCCCCTCGAGCGTGATCAAAGGCATGCTGGCCGCGATCGGCCTGCTTTTGATTTTGAAGCAGACACCGCACATGTTGGGCTGGGATGCCGACCCGGAAGGGGATATGGCCTTCGACCAGCCGGCCGACGGCGAGAACACTTTCACCGATCTTGGGAAGCTCGTTTTCAGGATTCACCCGGGAGCAGCGGCGATCGGCCTGGGAGCGCTCGTGCTGCTGGTGATCTGGAACAACTGGAAGCCGCTGAAGAAATTGCCGGTCCCCGCTGCGCTTGCGGCCGTTTTGTTTGGAGCCGCAGGCCAGGTGTTGCTCTTGCGGTTCGGTGGCTCGTGGGCGCTGGCGCCGGATCATCTGGTCAATGTTCCCGTCGCCACTAGCCTCGCCCATTTCTTCGCGCTCTCGCGGTCACCCGACTTCTCGCAGTGGTCCAACCCCGCCGTCTACACGGCCGGCTTGACGATCGCCGCCGTGGCTTCGCTGGAGACGCTCCTCAATCTCGAGGCGGTCGACAAGATCGATCCGCACCAGCGTACCTCGCCGCCCAGCCGTGAGCTCTGGGTGCAGGGGATCGGCAACGTCGCGTGCGGCCTCGTCGGCGGCCTGCCGATCAGCTCGGCGATCGTGCGCAGCTCGGTGAACGTCAATTCGGGATCGAAGACGAAGCTCTCGACGATCGTGCACGGCGTTTTGCTCTTGGGATGTGTCTTGCTCATTCCGAAGTGGCTGAATGCGATCCCCCTTTCCTGCCTCGCCGCGATTCTGTTCATCACGGGCACCAGGCTGGCGAGCCCGGCCCTCTTCAAGCAGATGGGGAGCGAGGGACGCTACCAGTTCATCCCGTTCATCGTCACGGTTGTGGCGATCCTGTTCACCAATCTGCTGACCGGCGTCCTGATCGGGCTGGGGCTTGCCGTCGCCTTTATCCTGGCCAGCAACGTTCGCCAGCCGATCCGCCGTTCCATGGAAAAGCACCTCGGCGGCGACGTGCTGCACATCGAGTTAGCCAACCAGGTCAGCTTCGCGAACCGGGCGGCCTTGACCAAGGTTCTCGACGATATCCCCCACGGCGGCCACGTGCTGATTGACGCGGTCGACACCGATTACATCGACCCCGACATCCTCGATTTGATCCGAGATTTTCGCGAGAAGACGGCTCTCGCGCGCGACATCGAGGTCAGCGTCGTCGGCTTCCGCGAGCAGTACCAGATCGAGGATCGCGTGCAGTACGTCGACTACTCGACGCGCGAGCTCCAGACCAAAGTCAGCCCGCAACAGGTGCTCGAAATCCTCAGAGAGGGCAACGAGCGTTTCCGCAGCGGCAAGCGCCTGACGCGCGACCTGGTCGGGCAGGTGCGCGCGACCGCAGCCGGGCAACATCCGTTAGCGGTCGTGCTCAGCTGCATTGATTCGCGGAGCCCGGCCGAATTGATTTTCGACCTGGGCCTGGGCGACATCTTCAGCGTGCGCATCGCCGGCAACGTGGTCAGCGCTTACGTACTGGGAAGCATGGAATACGCGTGCGCGGTGGCGGGCGCCAAACTGATTCTGGTCCTCGGGCACACCCGCTGCGGCGCGGTGACCACAGC
>DASPSM010000568.1:0-5423 GCA_035623955.1 Planctomycetaceae bacterium | reverse complement strand
GAGTCGAAAGAGAGCGGCTCGTTACTAAAGGTCGAAGGACTATCGAACGGCTCGTGGAAGAGGCTGAGAGTCGGCTTTGTGACTTTCTTCGCAATCTCGGGAGGAGTCAGGCGAAGCGTCAGGGTGAGCCCCGCGTGCATGACGGTCTCGACCGTCGTTTTGAGCCGCAACAAGAACGCGACGCCGACCCCGAAGCCGAGTGTGCGTGCCGGCGCCAGTTTTGCCATGATCGGTGCTCCCCTGGTTGGCGATTCGAGGTCGACCGATGTCGAATTGCAAGCACCTGGGACGACGGTCATGGAGAGGAGATTTGTCTAAACGAAAGCGGAAAACATCTATCTGTCGGCTGACTACGTGCTTTTCTTGGGCGCCGCACGGAATTCAGGGGCGGCCAACGTCAGTGGGTTGTGGCCTCGACGTGTGATTCGTCGTGAGCGTGCGCATGGTGGTGGGCGGGATCCAGAAAAGTGATCGCCCAACCCAGGGCGATTCCCGCCAGCAGCGCGGCGGTCAGGCGGACGCGATTGTGCGAATGAAACTCCATCTCGGGGAGAAGGTCGCACAGCGCGATACACAGGAAGACTCCCGCCGACGCCGCCAGAGCCCAGCCGACGATCACCGATTGATCGCCGGAGAATTCTCGCAACCCAAGCACGAACAGCCCGGCGCCGAGCGGACAGATCAGTGAAAATGCCGAGTTTGCCACCGATTGCGACCGCGTCGACCAGCCGCTCATGGCCATCAGCGACGTGATCGACATCGAGTCGATTGGCTTGTGCAGGAAGACTGCAAGAAACGTCCCCACGCCCCAAAGGCCGGCAGTCCCCTGAAGAGCGTCCGACTCGACGCTGGCTGCCAAGGCGAGCCCGTCAATTAAAGTGTGCAAGCTCATCCCCACGCACACGCCCACCCAGCTCAACGAGTGGGCACCGTGCGCCGTGCCGTGCCAATGCCCGTGTGGTGCCTCGCCATGGCCAGAGTGCGCGTCGCTTTGACCGCGTCGTTCGAAAGCGGCATCGGTTCCCGCAAAGGGTCCGGCAGGCGAGTGCTGGTGAGACCCAAACAGCCGCAAGATCAGGAACATTCCAACCAGCCCGGCCATCAACCCAGCCGCCGCCCGGTCGGCACCGTCTTCGCCCAGTCCGATCACAGCGTGAGGCAGCAGATGAAAGACGCCGATCGACAGCATGAGCCCCGCAATCAGGCTGACGACCGTCTGCATCCCTGTATGTGACAGGACGAATCGTCGCGGGAGCCATCCACCAAACAGCGACGCTCCCACAATCAGCACGCAGTAAACACCGAGCAGAACGCGCGATTTGGGAGAGGCAGCAGCTCGTGCGTTGCCAGAAGGCGCAGCGGGGCTGTCGGCAGATGCGTCGGACGCAGCGCGGAGACGATCGCGGTCTTGGGGATCGAGCGCGGCCAGTAGTGGCGAGGAGGGCTCGGCGAGTCGACGCGCCAGAGAGTTTCGAGGCTGGCTCCCGCCGGCGGCGCAAGCAACGATCAACGCCGCTAAGACCAACCGGAATAATTGCACGCCGATCTTCCTGTTTTCGACGAACCGCCGCGTCCGCACACTCCCTTGAGGAGCGTCGGCGGCAACAGGTCAGACCAAAGGAGTAATCCTGATGGGCGAAAGCCTAAATTGCAACTGACCCTCGACTTGCGGGCGTGCTCTGGGCGAGACAGTAAAAAGAATCAATTGACGCCCTCGCCGAGCCGATGTAAAGTTAAACAGTTGCACGATTCATCGAATGATGAAAATTGACAACGATGTCGACCCGGATGCTCGAGCGGACGCCCAAATGCTTGCCCCGCGACCATGCTCGGCGACGCAAGCCCGAGATCAGTCGCGACGCCTGTGAGCGGGCGGCCGCGATCTTTCGCGCGCTGGGAGACACGTCGCGGCTGCAAATGCTGGCGATGCTGGCGGAAGGCGATCTCTGCGTTACCGAAATTGCCGACCGCCTGGGCGACAACCTGTCGGCGGTTTCGCAGCGTCTGCGGCTGTTGCGGAGCGAGCGAATCGTAAAACAACGGAGGGAGGGCAAGCACATTTTCTATTCGTTCGCCGACAGCCATGTGGCGGACATGATCGCCAACGCGCTGGCCCACGCGGAGGAATGACCAGCCGCGCCCGGCCCCGATTTTGCACCGTTTCCAAGCAACGACTGATGCGGTCTGACCTGTGAAAAGCCATTGAAACCTTCTAAGGACAGTCAAAGGAGCGCCAATGTCGACTGTGCATGCGAATCATCCGCACAAACACGGGTCAAACTGTGGTCACACCGCCATCGAGCACCAAGGCCACATCGACTACCTTCACGACGGGCACCTGCATCACCAGTTACCCGACGGCAAAGTGGAGGAGCACCAGCTCGCCGTCGGCGGGAAAAACCCGAGCGCGTGTACGCCCAACCACCGCTGCGGTGGGCACCCCGCCGACCATGTCCACGGTCCCAACTGCGGTCATCCGGCGGTTCCGCACGGGGATCACACCGACTATCTCGTCAACGGCCACCTGCACCACCCGCATGGCACGCATTGCGACGACCACGGGCCCGTGACGGTCAAGAGCTAGCCGGGCCTTGAAGCCGACGCGCCCGCGTTTTCTTTAACAGAGCCGCGGGCGTTTTACTTACTGCGCGACTTGGAATGGTTCACGAAGTTTCCAGCGGCGCTGTCAGCCGCGAACGGCACGAGCACCACGAACATCTTGTTCCGGACCCAATGACCGGCAAGATGCGCCTCGCGTTGTTTTTGACCATGGCGTTCGTCGCCGCCGAGGCCGTGGCCGGCTGGTTCGCCCACAGCCTGGCGTTGCTTTCCGACGCGGGACACAACTTTGCGGACGCGGCCGCGGTCGGCTTTTCGTGGTACGCGCTCTGGATCGCGCAAAAACCCGCGCATACCGGAATGACGTATGGGTATCACCGCGTCGGAATCCTGGCGGCGCTCGTCAACGCGGCGTCGCTGGTCGTGATTGCGATCGTCATTTTCTGGGAGGCCATCGATCGCTTGCGGAATCCAGCCTCGGTGAACGGCCCGCTGATGATCGTGGTTTCACTGGCCGCGATTGCCCTCAACGCGACAATCACCGTCTGGCTGCATGCCGGCGCCAAACACGACCTGAATGTTCGCTCGGCCTACCTCCACATGGCGGGAGACGCCATCTCGGCATTGGGAGTTCTCGTGGCCGGCATCGTCGTCATCCTGGGCGGTTCGCCGCTCGCCGACGCCGTCGCCTCGCTGCTGATCGGCGGGCTGATCCTCTGGAGCTCGTGGGGCATTCTCAAGGAGAGCGTGAACGTCCTCTTGGAAGGGACGCCCTTCGGCATCGACATGGGGGCCGTCGAAAGGGCGATTGCCGGAGTGCCGGGCGTGCTCAACGTGCACGACCTGCACGTCTGGACCGTCGGATCGGGAGTGATCGCGTGCAGCTGCCACGTTCTTGTCGCGGAGCAAACGATTCGCGAGGGACAGCAGATCCTCAAGCTAGTCGTCGACGAGCTTGGTCATCACTTCGGCATCAGCCACACCACCGTGCAAATCGAAGTCGAGGGGCACGACGCCGACGAACTGTATTGCACCATGCGAAAACGGCTCTCCTCCCCGCACGCGCATCACGGCCACGGACACCGGCATTAGCCGCCGCAGGCGACCAGGCTGCCAGCATTGACTGGGGCAGTGTTCCTCTATCCACCCCACATCGTTGCCGACGGTGCTCTTCCAGTCTGAGTATCTGCCTGGAAGGCGGCCCATTAACCGCTAATTAATTTGCAATCGCGGCCAGAATCGGCCATAGTGGTCGCGATCTCGATTGCCGGAGGCGGCCGTAAACAGGCCCCCCATTTCGCCCCGTGGTCGAGTTTTATGTGCCCGCCAAGCGACTGCGACTGCTTCCCATTTCCTGGTGCTGAGGAGATGCCCGCATGGTGTCGCATCCGTTTCAGTCCTTTGCGACGCGCTTGAACGAGCTTGGGGGGCGACGACGGAAAGAGCGAAGGGGGCCGCACGACAGGGTATTCGGGCAACTGCGCCGTTGCGATTGCGCGGTCGAATCTCTCGAAGACCGCACCCTTCTGGCCGCGACGGCGCTGCCCACACCGACGTTCATCCTGAAGGGAATTGCGCCTGCGCCGGGAACGAATCGCTCCGTCTCCCCCGCGACTCAGTCTGGCGTCGCGCCGATCGACCCAGCCCAGATGCAGGCGGCTGATTCGGGCAACGCGCTCTCCGCCTCGAACGCGGTGGTTATCAACGCGGCTCCGCTCCAGATCGATCAACTGCCGAGCATCACGGCTCCGCTCAGCGTCAGTCTGAATGAGAATAGCTCGTACTCATTTTCCGGCAATTCGATCAGCGTGAATGACCCGGCCGCCACCGGCAACTCCGATTCACTCTCGCTCTCCGTCAGCGATGGCACGCTCCTCCTCGCTTCAACCAACGGCTTGACCTTCAGCGCGGGATCCAACGGCTCATCATCGATGACGGTGACCGGAACGCTGACAAATCTGAACGCGGCTCTCAACGGCCTCGTTTACGCGCCCAACGCCGGTTACAGCGGCAACGATTCGTTGCAAATGTCGCTCAATGACGCTGGGGACAACCTGACCGGATCGGCCGCCGTCTCGATTACGGTGAACGCCCCGCCGGCCGTCACCGCCCCGTCAAACGTGGCCGTGAACGAAAACAGTTCTTACACGTTCGGCAGCGGCGCCATCACGTTGGTGGATCCGGCCGCCTCCGGCAGCTCCGATTCCCTCGCGCTTGCGGTGAGCGACGGCCGGCTGATTTTGAGTTCCACCGCGGGGCTGACCTTCGCCTCCGGATACAACGGCTCCTCGTCGATGACGGTCATCGGCACATTGGCGGACCTGAATACGGACCTCAACGGCCTCAGGTACGTTCCAAACGACGGCTACAGCGGCAGCGATTCGCTGCACTTTGCGCTCGACAATTCACTGGACAATCTGACCGGGTCGGCCGCGGTCTCCATTACGGTCAATGCTCTCCTTGAGCCCCCGAGCGTCATTGGTCCTTCCGCGGTCGCTGTGCACTATAACGGCTATTACGAGTTCCAGGAGATCTACGGATTCCTCCTCGCCGACAGTTCGGCCTCCTCGGACACCCTCACACTTGCCGTGAGTCATGGCACGTTGACATTTCTCTCCACAAACGGCCTGACGTTCCTGAACGGCACTTCCAACGGCTCATCTTCGGTGACGGTGACAGGAACGCTGGCCAACATGAACGAAGCGATCGTGGGCGGCGGCCTCGATTACACACCCACGAAGGGATACTTGGGCAGCGACACCCTGCAAACCGTGCTTTCTAATCCCTCCGATGGCCTGGCCGGCGAAGACGATGTGGCGCTCACCATCAGCGCGACGCAGGGCCCCACTATCGCCGGACCGTGG
>DASPSM010000427.1:0-6477 GCA_035623955.1 Planctomycetaceae bacterium | reverse complement strand
AGTTACGAACAAGAAAAGCGAAGAAAGTGCTTAGCACACTCGATCGAGTCGCGCCGAAATGAAGCCCGGCAGCATGGCCTACGGGCAATCGGACGTCCATTTGCGGTACGACGCCGGTCGGCGAGTTTCGCCGGATGCCGCGCGAGTGCTGAAGCGCGCGCTCCGGCGGTTCGGTCCGCGCCGAGTGGACCTGGTGGTCGATCTGGGCTGTGGCACGGGTCGATTCGCAGCCGTCTTGTCGGAGACCTTCGACACGCCCATTCTGGGCGTCGATCCGGCCGCCAACATGATTGCGACAGCGAAAGCGAAGACCGATCCGGACAAGGTGTGCTTCGTGCAAGGATCTGCAGATCGGATCCCGCTCAAGGATGGCTCAGCCGATCTGGTTTTCATGTCGCAGGTTTTTCACCACCTTGTGGACCGCGCAGCCGCGTTGACCGAGATCCGCCGGGTCTTGCGGCACGAAGGCCGGTTTGTGACCGCCAAACCACTCTGGAAAACCTGGACTCCTATTTCTATCAGCGATTTTTTCCGGCCGCGCGCGAACTCGACGAGCAGCGGCTTCCCTCGCGTGCTCTCCTGGTGAACCTGGCTGCATCGTGCGGCTTCCGTCTCATTGCTTTGGAGACGCTACGATCGGAAATCGCTGCGTCGAGCGGCGAGTACGTCGCCAAGATTGGGCTTCGCACTTATTCGGATCTGGAGTCCATTTCGGACGAGGCGTTCCGTGACGGCCTGAATGCGCTCGCCGCGTATGCCGCGGCATCGCCCGACTTTCCGAAGTCTGCCGAGAACGATTTGATCGTGCTCGCTGCGACGTCTCGTTGTGGTGACCACGAGCCGCCGTGCTGAAGCGGGTCGTGCCAAAATGAAGCTGGTTGCCGGTGGATCCATCGCGCGGCACCAAGCTTCAATCGGGCTTTGCCGCCTTCTGTTGTTTGATGAGCGACAGAGCCGCCCGCAAAGCCGACAAGTCGCCGCCCGTGCGGCGAAAGCCGTGCCCAAAGTCCGATCCTACACGAGACTTCGCGTGTCAAGCGTTCAGGCCTTCGGCTATACTTGAGTGGTTTTGCAGTCGCAGGGACGGTGGGGCCGTCCCGTTTTTGTAGCCAGATGGGGCGGCGAAGGTCCGCAACCAGCATCTGGGAGCCTGCCCAAGGCGCCGCGGGCGGATCGGAGTCGGTCGGTCGATGCGCATTCGTGACATGTATCAGGGCGTCAGTTGCGGCGTGTCGATCGAGATCTTTCCTCCCAAGACGGCCGAAGGGGACGAGAGCCTGATCCGCGCGCTCGAACGCCTCGTTCCTTACGACCCCGTTTTCATTTCGTGCACCTACGGGGCGGGAGGAACGACGCGCACGCGGACGATCGACTGGTGCACGACGATCCAAAGCCGCTTCGGCATCCCGGCGACCGCTCATTTCACCTGCCTGGGCGGATCGGTCCAAGAGATCGAAGAGTGGCTCGACCTGGCTACCAAAGGCAAGATCCGCAACATCATGGCGCTGCGCGGCGACCCGCCCGCGGGCGAAACCACGTTTCGGCCCGCTCCCGGCGGACTGCGCTATGCCAACGAGCTGGTGGCCCTGATCCGACGACGACATCCCGAGATGGGGATTGGCGTCGCCGGCTATCCGGAAAAACACCAGGAATGTCCCGACTCCCGGACCGATCTCGAGAATCTCAAACGCAAGGTCGACGCAGGGGCCGACGCGGTCTTCACGCAGCTTTTCTATTGCAACGACGCCTTTTTCGATTTCCGCGACCGGTATCATCGGTTGGGCATCGAGGTCCCTTTAATCCCAGGCATCATGCCGATCACGGAGTTTTCGCGCATTAAACGGATTACCAGCATGTGCGGCGCGACTATTCCGAAAGATCTGGGCACGCGTTTGGAGGCGGCACAGGACGACCCCGAGGCGCAATTCGAGATCGGCGTGAGGCACGCCGTGCGTCAGTGCCACGAGCTCCTGCGGGCCGGAGTGCCGGGCATTCACTTCTACGTCCTCAACCGTTCGAAAGCGTGCGAAACCATCCTCGACGAGCTTGGGCTGTCCCCCACGCGAGAATTCAATCTCTCGTAGACTGCTTGCCTCCTAGAATAGATTCATGTCCGTCTCCACCCCCACACCCGCCATCGCCCGACTCGAAGAGCTTCTCCTCACGCGGATCCTCGTGCTCGACGGCGCGATGGGGACGATGATCCAACAGCATCAGCTCGAAGAGCGCGACTTTCGCGGGAGGCAGTTCGCCAATCACCCCAAGGAGCTCCGCGGCTGCAACGACCTGTTGTGTCTCACCCGGCCCGACATCATCGAGGACATTCACCGGCAGTACTTCGAGGCCGGAGCCGACATCGTCGAGACGAACACCTTCAACGCCCAGTCGATCTCGATGGCCGAGTATCGGCTTGAGAGCGCGGTGACGGCGATCAACCGGGCCGCGGTCCAGATTGCGCGGCGGGTCGCGGACGAATTCACCGATCGCAATCCCGACAAGCCGCGGTTTGTCGCAGGCAGCATCGGTCCGACGAGTCGGGCCGCGTCGCTGTCGCCCGACGTGAACGACCCGGGCTACCGCGCTGTGACCTTCGATCAGCTGGTTGCCGCCTATCGCGAGCAGGTCGAAGGGCTAATTGACGGCGGCGTCGACATCCTCTTCCCCGAAACGACGTTTGACACGCTGAACCTCAAGGCGTGCCTGTTCGGCATCTCGCAGGTCTTCGACGACCGGGGCATCACGCTTCCCGTGATGATCTCCGCCACGATCACCGACGCCAGCGGCCGCACGCTCTCCGGGCAGACAGTCGAGGCCTTTTGGAATTCGGTCGCCCACTTTCCCGCTCTCAGCGTCGGCCTCAATTGTGCCCTCGGGCCGGACCGGATGCGGCCCTATCTCGAAGAGCTGTCGCGGATCGCCCCCTGCTTTTTGAGCTGCCATCCCAACGCTGGCCTGCCCAACGAATTCGGCGGCTACGACGAGACGCCCGAGCACATGGGGCGGTTGTTATTGGAGTTCGCGGAGAACGGCTGGCTGAATATCGTGGGCGGCTGCTGCGGCACGACGCCCGCGCACATTCGGTTCATTGCCGACGCCGTGCAGGAGCTGCCGCCCCGCGTGCGACCGCGGATCCCTCACTATTCGCGATTCAGCGGCCTGGAGCCGCTCACGCTGCGGCCCGACACCAACTTCGTGATGGTGGGTGAGCGGACCAACGTCACCGGTTCGAAGAAGTTCTCGCGGCTCATCCGTTCGGGCGAATATGACGCCGCGCTGGAAGTGGCCCGCGACCAGGTTGCCAACGGGGCCAACGTCCTCGACGTCAACATGGACGAGGCCCTGCTCGAAGGCGAGAAGGCGATGACGACCTTCCTTAACCTCATCGCCTCCGAACCCGATATCGCCCGCGTCCCCGTGATGATCGACAGCTCGAAGTGGTCGGTGATCGAGGCGGGACTGAAGTGCGTGCAAGGCAAAAGCATCGTCAATTCGATCAGCCTGAAAGAAGGCGAGGCCGATTTCTTGCGGCACGCGCGGCTCGTCCGCCGCTACGGTGCGGCCGCCGTCGTGATGGCCTTCGACGAAGAGGGGCAGGCCGTCGCGGCCGATCGCAAGGTGGCGATCGCCAAGCGGGCCTTTAAGCTGCTGACGGAGGAGGTCGGCTTCCCGGCCGAGGATGTGATCTTCGACCCGAACATCCTCACCGTCGGCACGGGCATCGAGGAGCACGCCAACTACGCGGTCGAATACATCGAGTCGCTGAGGCATATTAAACGCGAGTGCCCCGGGGCCAAGACCTCGGGCGGCGTGAGCAACGTGTCGTTTTCATTTCGCGGCAACGAGCCGGTCCGCCGGGCGATGAACGCGGCCTTCTTGTATCACGCGATTCAAGCCGGCCTCGACATGGGGATCGTCAACGCCGGGCAGATCGAGGTCTACGAAGAAATCGACAAACAGCTGCTCGCTCACGTCGAAGACGTCCTCTTCAACCGCAGGCCCGATGCCACCGAGCGGCTCGTGGCGTTCGCGGAGACGGTCGTCGCCAAAGACAAAGCGGTCGAAAAGGACGAAGCCTGGCGCAAGACGCCGGTCGAAGAACGGCTGAGCCACGCGCTGGTCAACGGCATCGTCGACTACATCGAGGCCGACACGGAAGAGGCCCGCGTCCAATTGGGCCGGCCTCTCAAGGTGATTCAGGGCCCGCTGATGAAGGGGATGAACGTCGTCGGCGAGCTCTTCGGCTCGGGACGGATGTTCCTGCCCCAGGTGGTAAAGAGCGCCCGCGTGATGAAGAAGGCGGTCGCCTACCTCACCCCGTTCATGGAGGCCGAAAAACAGGGGGCAGAAGGGCCCCAACATCGCGGCACCATCGTCATGGCGACGGTCAAAGGGGATGTCCACGACATCGGCAAGAACATCGTGGGCGTCGTGCTACGTTGCAATAACTTCGAGGTGATCGACCTGGGCGTGATGGTCCCGGCCGACAAAATCCTCGACACGGCCATCGAGCACAAGGCGGACTTCGTCGGGTTGAGCGGCCTGATCACGCCGTCGCTGGACGAGATGGTCCACGTCGCGCGCGAGATGCAGCGCCGCGGGATGACGGTGCCGCTGTTGATCGGCGGGGCGACGACGAGCGCCAAACACACGGCTGTGCGCATCGCGCCCAGCTATTCGCAACCGGTGGTTCACGCTATCGATGCATCCGTTTCGGTCCCGGTCGTCGAAAACCTGCTCGATCCCGAAAAGCGGACCGACTTCGTCGCGAAGAATACTCATGAGCAGGAGCGAGACCGCACGCTGTTCGCTGAGCGGCAGCAGAAGACGCTCGTCCCGTACACGGACGCGTTGGCCCGTCGGTTTGCCACCGATTGGTCGACCGTGCGAATCGACGAGCCGGCGTTTCTCGGGTTGCGATTCCTCGATCCGCAACCCCTCGACGAATTGATGCCATTCGTCGACTGGTCGCCTTTCTTCCAGACGTGGGAGTTGCGAGGGAAGTATCCGAAGATCTTCGACGATCCGCAGGCCGGAGCCGAGGCGCGAAAGCTGTTCGACGACGCCCAGCGGCTGCTCAAACGAATCGTGGCCGAAAAGCGTCTCACGGCCCGCGGAGTCTACGGCTTCTGGCCGGCGAATTCGGTCGGCGACGACATCCTCGTGTATGCCGATCGCTCGCGCAGTAAGACGATAGCCAAGTTCCCCGTGCTGCGGCAGCAGTGGGAGCGGAAGGGGCAGACCGATTTCCGCTCTCTGGCTGATTACATCGCCCCGCTCGAAAGCGGTCGCCTCGATTACATCGGAGCCTTCGCCGTGACGGCCGGTGTCGGCTGCGACAAGCTCGTTGCCGAATTCGAGTCGCATCACGACGACTACCAGGCAATCATGACCAAGGCTCTCGCCGACCGGCTGGCCGAGGCCTTTGCCGAGTTCCTGCATCACCGAGCCCGTGTCGACTGGGGCTACGGACGGGAGGAGACTCTGACGCAGGAAGATCTGATCGACGAAAAGTACCGCGGCATCCGGCCGGCGTTCGGATACCCGGCTTGCCCCGATCACACCGAGAAACGGACGCTGTTTGACCTCTTGCGAGCCGAAGAGCACACGGGCATTCGCCTCACGGAGAGTTTCGCAATGTGGCCGGCCGCCTCGGTGAGCGGGCTGTACTTCGCCCATCCCGAGGCCCGCTATTTCTCGGTTGACCGGATTACCCGCGACCAGGTCGAGAACTACGCCAGCCGCAAGGGCATGCCGATACACGAGATCGAGCGCTGGCTGGGACCGAACCTCGGCTACGAGCCGAACTGATCTGGCCGCAGAACCGGGCTCTGTTACGATTTCTTCAATGGCTGACTCCGACTCCGATGGCACAGTCGTCCTCGAGGCACCGCCCGAGGTCAAAGAGCGCACGACGAAGCGCGACAAGGCGCGTCCCAAGAAGCAGCCTCCCTACGCGGTGATCGTCGAGAACGACGACTTCCACACGTTCGAGTACGTGATCGAGGTCCTGCAGAAAGTCTGCGGCCACGATCTGCAGAAAGCGTTCCTGCTCACGTCGCAGGTCCACTACGCCGGCCAGGCGCTTGTCTGGAGCGGGGCCCTCGAACTGGCCGAGCTCAAGCGCGACCAAATCCGCGGCTTCGGCACGGACAACTACGGATCCAAGCCGGTGACGTTTCCGCTCGGCGTGCGGATCGAACAGCTGCCGGGCTGACTCGTCGGGTGTGACAAGCTCGCGTCCGCGAGCGCCGGCGCACCGGGCGCAAATGACGAATCACGAATGAGGAAGAACTGATCGAATGACCTAAGGTCGAAAGGGAATGCGGTTTTCATTCGGGCTTCGTGCTTGCTTCGTCATTCAGTAGTGCCAAGTTCGTTCATTTTGCAAATGCGACGTAAGGTGTGCTGGCATCGTGAAGTTGGGCAGCGACTTCAGATGCGATCCAGTCGAGCATGTGGCGGAAGCGCAATTTTCCC
>DASPSM010000152.1:0-11656 GCA_035623955.1 Planctomycetaceae bacterium | reverse complement strand
GTCGATTGCCGTCCGCTTGTCCGCCAGCCGCGAGGCCTCCGAGTCGGGCACGTAGAGCGCGTATTGGCGGTTGAGGAGCTTGTCAAAGTCGCCCAGAGTCTTCGTCATCGCCTGGTTGTCATCCTCGGCGATGTGGCCGGGTAGGATATCGTGATCCCACTTGCCGTAGTATTCGTACGCCTTGATTCCCAAAAAGACGCAGGCCAGTGCGAACGTTCCGAGGAGATAGCGCTTCGCGCGGGGGATGTTCCGCGCGACCATCGACTCGTGCGCCACGACGACCAGATAGCTCGACGCCAGCAGAACGAACGTGTTCGTGCCGCCGGCCCAGATGCGGATGTGCGTTACGTTTGGATCGTGCGGCCAGTCGGGAGAACCGAGCCGCAGCACGATATAGGTGCCGATAAAGGCCGTAAAGAACATGATCTCGGTGCCCAGAAAGAGCCACACTCCCAACTTCGAGTTGGGGATGGGCAGCCCCATTTTGAGGGGCGGAGCACCGTGCAGCGTCGTTGCGTGTGCGTGTGACATTTTCCCATTCAGCTCAAAAACGGCATCCGCTCAAAAAAACGTTCAACTCAATAGACGCAGATGGTCCCACGTCAGGATGGCCAACAGCGCCGGCAAATAAACCAGCGACGAATACAAAAGTCCTCGGGCCGTGTCGCGCGATTCATTTGCGACGAATCGCAGGGCAGCCGCTAAATAACCCAGGCTCAACAACAGTGCCGCAATGCGATAAGGTCCGCCCCCCAGCGCCACCTCGCCGGGCAAGAGGCTTACGGGGACCAGGACGACCGCGTACGCACAGGCTAGAAGCCCTGCAACCGAGCGCGGTCGATTGTCGGTATGGTGGCCGCCCGGCAGCATTCTCAGGCCGGCTGCCTCATACTCGCCGCGATAGAGCCAGGCAATCGCCAGAAAATGTGGGAACTGCCAGACAAACAGAACTGCGAACAGCGAAAACGCCGCCCAACCCAGTTCCGCGCCCGAACCCGCCCAGCCAAGCACCGGCGGCAAAGCCCCGGGGATAGCCCCGACGGTCGTGCTCAGTGCCGTGTATTTCTTCAGCGGCGTGTAGGCGCCGACGTAAAGCGCCAGCGTAAGGGCCGCGAGCAAGGCCGTCGTCGGGTTGACAGCGAGGATCAGCACGCTCAGACCCACCGCACCGCAGGCGGTGCCAAAGAACGCCACTTCGCCGGGCTGCAAGCGGCCGGCCGGCAGCGGCCGATTGGCCGTTCGATTCATGAGCCCATCGGTCCGCCGTTCGATCAATTGGTTGAAGGCCCCACTCGCCGCGGCGACCAGGGCAATCCCGAGCAACAGCGGGCACAACGTGCCGGCGGTCCATGTCCCTCCGCCCAGTGTGTAGCCCACCAGCACGGTGAGCAGCGCCATTGCCGTGATTTTCGGCTTGGTCAGTTCGAGGTAATCCGCCAATCGCAGTCCGAGTGCCACGCGACCGAACTGCAAACGATCGGCTGGGGCCGCCTCGACCGCCACGCACGTCGCCGGGGCGGCGTATGTTCCCGCAGAAGAGGCATAATTCGCCGACTGTCCGCGCGTCATCGCATGCTCCCTTCGAGGACGGGCGGAGCGAGGATCGCTGACGCGTTGACAGGAGCGGCGATCGCCGGGATCGCTCGCTCGATCGCAAGGGGAACCGTCCGGCGGCTCCACTCAATCCGCGCCACGCGGAGCAGCAGATTCACAGACAGCATCACCAGCAACATGCCGACGACCGTGTGAGACGTTAGCAAGGCGACCTGGACAGGGGAACGCTCGACGGCGACGTAGCCCCAGGGCGCGAATCCGAATTTCGCGACCCAGCCCGCCGCCCCCAGGAGCATTTGAGCGACGACAGCAACGCCCAAAAGCCAGGCGGGTCGCCGCAGCCACCCGCAGTGCGTCCGGTGCGCCACGATGACCGTCGCAACGATGCAAGTCAGCGCAAGAAACGCGGTCCCAACATGCTCGTAAATTGCCGTCCCTAGATGCCGGACGAACCCACCGAGGGAATATTGCAGAAGAAGAACAGCCGGTGTCACGACCGCCAAGACGTTGAGCGCCCCGAGCCGCCTGCCGGCTTCCAGCTTCGGAGGTTGGTTCCACGATCGGCTCAGGAACAGGGCGACCGACGACATGAACGTAAAAACGGCCGCAGCCAGCGCACCGTGCAGCATCGCCAGCAGTCGCGCGTCGGCCAACACTCGGCCGCCGCCCAACAGCCCCTGCGCGATCACCGCCAACAGCACGCACACGCCGCACCAGCGCAGCCAGCGTCTGGGCTCGAGCGCAAAGCAGGCCGCGGCGAACACAATGCTGACGCAGCCGATGATAATCCCCGCCAGGCGATGGCCGTGCTCGATGAATTTGTCACCGGCCGACTTGAGCCACGGATAGGCGAACATCCCCTGCCCGTCCGAGGTGGGCCAGTCCGCAAAGGCCATTCCCGCCTTGTGCGAGGTGACGAGCGCCCCCACCACGATCGGCAAGAGCGCCGTCGCTGCCGTGACAACGGCCAGGCCAAACAGCAGCGGACGGTAGCGTGCGGATCGCATCGGGACAGGTCGAATCGTGTCGGAATCGGATGCTTCGGACAAATAGAGGCCGTATCAGTGCGGGCTGCTCGCATGAGGGCCGTGCGAGACATCGGGAGCCTGGTCGTGTTGCGGGCCTTTTTCCGGCGGCTCGGTCTGCGGCCAGTAATCGCTTTGCGGATGGGCCGGAGACGAATACTCGTAGGGCCCGCGGTAAACGATGGGCTGCACGTCGAAGTTGCCGTGCGGCGGAGGCGTCGGGGCAAACCACTCCAGCGTGTTGGCCTCCCACGGATTCCGGCCGCATTTGGGACCAAAGAAAATGCTGTACGCGAAATTCCCCAAGAGCAGAAACTGTGCGAAGCCCATCAGAATCGCGCAGCAGGTCATGAACTGGTTCATCGGCAACAGATGCTCGAGATACGGATGGATATAAGGGTCGGCATAGCGCCGCGGCATCCCCGCGATTCCCAGCATGTGCATCGGGAAGAAAGTCCCGTTGAAGCCGATAAACGTGAGCAGAAAGTGCACCTTGCCCACCGACTCGTTCATCATCCGGCCGAACATCTTCGGGAACCAGTAGGTGATTCCGCCAAAGACTGCGAACAGCGTCGAGCCGAACAGGATGTAATGGAAGTGGGCGACGATGAAGTACGTGTCGTGGAAGTAGATGTCGACGGGCACGGCGGCCATGAAAATGCCGCTCAAGCCGCCGACGACGAACATCGACAAGAACCCGCAGCAGTTGAGGAAGACGGTATTAAACCGCGGCCGTCCGCCCCACATCGTCCCCAGCCAGTTGAATGTCTTCACCGCAGAGGGCAAGGCGATCATCATCGTCGACGTCATGAAGGTCATGCCGAGAGCCGGATTCATGCCGCTGGTGAACATGTGGTGGCCCCACACAATGAATCCGAGCCCCGCGATCGCGGCGATCGAAAAGACCATCGGCTTGTAGCCAAAGACCGGCTTGCGGCACATCGTGGCGAGCATGTCCGACACCATGCCCATCGCCGGCAAGAGCATGATGTAGACGGCCGGATGCGAGTAGAACCAGAACAGGTGCTGCCACAAGAGCGGCTGTCCGCCGCCGAGCGTCGGAGCGTGATTGTTGACGATCAAGCCTGAGGGAATAAAGAAGCAGGTGCCAAATTCCCGGTCGGCCAGCTGCATGAAGCCCGCCGCGGTGAGCACCGGCAGCGCGAAGGCCTGCAGGATGGCCGTGATGAACATCGCCCAGATGGTCAGCGGCATGCGGAAGAGGGTCATGCCCGGCGCCCGCATATTGATGATGGTCGACATGTAATTCACCGAACCCATCATCGAAGAGACGCCGACAAACGTGAGCGCGATGAGCCAAAACGTCTGCGCCGTCCCCGAGCCGGGAGCCGCCCATTTGATGGCGGCCAGCGTGGGATACACGGTCCAACCGGAAGCCGGCCCCCCTGCTCCGACGAAGAAACTGGCCATGAAGAAGCCGATCGCCGGCCACATGAACCAGTACGAGAGCATGTTGAGCAGCGGGAACGCCATGTCCTCGGCGCCGATCATCAGCGGAATGCAATAGTTGCCGAACGCCCCCGCGAGGACGGGGATAATCACCAGAAAGATCATCACGGTGGCGTGCATCGTGAAGAGCATGGTGTAAAACTCGGGGGTGATCTGCCCCCCCTGTTCCGGGAAGGCAATCCGCCCGAAGAACGGCATGTCCGACCAGGGGAAGGCGAGTTGCCAGCGCACACCAAGCGCCAAGGCGCCCCCGACCATCAACATCAGCATGGTTGTGATCAGAAACTGGATTCCGATCACTTTGTGGTCAGTCGAGAAAATGTACTTGCGGAGGAAGCTCAGCTCGTGGTGCACGGCATGCTCGTGCGCGTGCTCGACGGCTCCGCTCCCAGTGGCCCCAACGGCCGGATCTAGTGTGCTCACCGATACACCTCGTACCGCGGCTCGCCGCGAGCCGATCACTCAGGCCCACGGCAGCCGCTTTCATCTTTGCTGCGGGTGCCACCGGCGGCTTGCGGCCGGTGCTGTGCTTTCGATCTCAACAGACACGGGCGGCTAAGACCGCCAGCGCCACCCAACGCTTCCTACTTTGCTGCTTCTTTCGCGCCCTCTGACTTGACTTCGCCGGCAGCGCCCTTTTTGGCGTGGCCAGAGACGCCGTCGTCGAACTGTTCGCGCTCGAGTTCTTTGAGGTACGCCTCGTAGTCGTCTTTAGGCTCCGCTTTCACGCGGGCCTTCATCTTGTAGTGCCCCCAGCCGCACAGCTCGGCACAGACCCATTCGTACGAATCCGGCTTGAGCACCTCGAAAATGATCGGGATCACCAGCCCTGGAACGGCATCCTGCTTGATGCGGAGGATGGGGACAAAGAATGCATGTTGGACGTCGGATGTGCGCAGGTGAATGACGATCGGACGGCCCGTCGGCACGTGCAGCTCGTTGACGGCGTACAGATCGTCCGGCTCGGTCTTTCTCAGCCAGCCATCGACTTCCGCCAGGCTCTGAAAGGTGCGTTTCGGGTTCGGATAGCGAATCCGCCACTCGAATTGTCGCGCCGTGATTTCGGCGACGGGAGCCAGCCGTGCCGACATCGGATAGTTCTCTTTGACGCGGTAAGCGGCCCACGTGTCGAGCTGGTAGAACGCGATGAACAGCAGAATGCCGGCAGGCACGATCGTCCAGATGACTTCCAACGCGTGGCTGCCGTGCGAGAACATCGCACGGCCGGGCCCATCGGTGTCGCGAGCGCCCCGCAAGAGCACGTAACCCATCGCGATCTGCGTGCCGATAAAGACCACCGTCACGATGATCAGAATCATGTAGAACAGGTCGTCGATTCGCTGGCCGATGGGCGATTGCGCTGCGCCGGGAAACCACCAGTGCATGGTCGGCGAAATCACGCCGCTCCCGATCGCAATGATCGGCCACAGAATAAAGACAGAAGCCCAGACTCTCTTCACGACAGTTTCACCCTCCACCCACCGGCGAGGCCGAGGCAATCTTCGACTGGTTGATGTCGGGCGTCCCCGAGCCACTCTCGTAGGGCAGGCTCATTGCGTAGTTGACGATATCCCAGATCTCTTCATCCTTAAGCGCCGTCCCGAAGGGAGGCATCGGCGTCCCCTTGATGCCGGAGTAAATGCGGCGATAGATGTCGAGGGGCCGGCGGCCTCCGCGATAGATGCCGGACGTGAGATCGCGGGGCTTGATGGGATTGCCCCAGTCGTCGAATAGACCGGGAACCTTGCGCTTTTTGTTGGTCCCCAAAATCGCCTGGTAATCTTCGGTCTGGGGTCCGTCCCCCTTTCCCACCGGGCCGTGGCACTGCGAGCACTTGGCCGTGTCGGAATGAAACAGTTTGCGGCCCCGTTCGCGCGATTCCGGCGTATCGGCGGTGCGAGCGATTTTGGGCGTGACAAGCGCCTCGGACTTCTCGGCCGCCGTCCACGACCCGCCAATCCGGCCGGCCAGGTCTTCGGCCACGCCGGGGTATTCTTTGGCGATGTAGTCGGCCAGAGCCTTGTCGATCGCATCGCGCGACTCCTTCTGCTGCACGCGCTGTGCGATGTCTTCCTGCGAGTATTGTCCGTTGGCGAACTCGGCGTCCGACTTCTCTTCGAACTCGCCGCGCATCGCCAGCCACCGGATGTACTCGACGATCGGGCCGATTTCCTCGTCCTTGAACAAGAGGAACGAAGGCATGTACGTCCCGGGGATACCTTGCCGGATCGTTCGCACCAGGTCGGCACGGCTCGCCTTGTCGTTGCTCTTCGTCGATGTGAACTTGAATTTCCCCTGCCGATAGTCGCGCGGCTTGATATCGAAATAGCTCGCGGTCGGGCCCTTCCCGTCGCCGCTAACGCCGTGGCAGTGCTCGCAGTGCGTCATGTACAGCTTGTGTCCCTGCTGCAGCATGGGCCCCAGCACGGTGAATTTGTCGCCGGCTTTCGGGGCCGCCAGCGACTGGTCGGAAGGCGTCACGCGGACGACCAGCTCCGACCTCTTCGGATCGTAGTGCTCGACCTCGAAGTCGCGGTGGACCTCGTGCCCTTTGGCGTCTTTAGCCGTCCCCTCCGCGTTGGGGCCGGAGGTCCAGAGCAATCCTGCGCCGCGCAGGTCTTCGTCCGCCATCGGAATCTTCGAGTCGGTCTTGCGCGTCAGCTTGACTTCAATGGGATCGCTGAAGCGTTCGCCCGGCTTCGCGACGACTCCCTCGTACGCCCCGAAATCGACCGGCAGAGTTTGCCACACGACCAGCCGATTCGGCTCGCCAAAATCCTTCAATAGTTCGGCTTCGATCGCGCGCTGCGCGGGCCGGGCCAGCCTGGTCGTTCCTTCGCCGATGACGAATTTTGGCGCGGGTGTCTCGCCGCAACCGGCGATCGCGAACGCCGCAACCAGCGCGGCGAGCAGTCCGATTCGTCCCCCGCTCTGGCTCAGAATCTTCGACGCGAACATGCTTGGCACTCGACGAGCGTTAGAGCTCGAGCTTGCTGGCATCATAAGGAATGTCTTTGGTGGTCACTTCGCCCGGCTTGATGGTGACGGTGAGATTGCGATCGAGATAACCGCCTCCGCCCGCTGACTCGTGCCACACTTGGAACTTGTGCGTTCCGGCCGGAACGTTTTTGATTTCGAATTCTCCGTTGGGCCCGGTCACCGCGCCCCACGGATGATCCAAAGGCAGATGATAGGCTTTCATCCAGGAGTGGATGTCGCAGGTGACTTCGGCCGGCTTCGCTTCCGACCGCTGATACTTGAAGTCGACGCCCGTTTCGTTATGGGGCGAGATCGACGAGTTGTAGTTTTCGCTCCGCAGCGCGTGCGTATGCGTGTTGTGCGTCACCGAGTCACTGTTGAGAATTTTCAGATCCTGAGACGCACGAACGATCAAGGCGTGCGGGAAGAAGCGGCAGCTCTTCTGATCGAACTTCGCCGGCTCAGTCGGGAGGGGAGGAACGGGAACGCCCCCAGGGGCTTTCGGCAGAAAAATGAACACATTGGCGACCCCATTGCCCTCACCGATGACTAACCTGTCGTTCGGAACGCCGGCCTTGCCGCAGATCGGCTCTTTCCCCAGGGCCTGCGCAGTGAGCGCCTCGATTGTGGGCGGCGCTCCCTGGAACACAACCCGTCCACGAAGCGTGCCGAATCCTGCCGGCGCGGCCGTGGCGCCCTCTGCGGCCGCGGCAGCTCCACCCTCGCTGGGAGCGGCGGCTTCGGCTTTCCCGTGCCTGATGGTGATCGACGCGGCGGACGAGGCGCCGGTCGTTACTCCGGCCGCTCCACCGCACCCGGAAAGACCCGCAATCGTCGCGCCAATCACGAGTACCGCAAACGCGACGAGGGTCGGACCGATTTTCGTGAAAGCTGACATAAACCTATTCAGAACCTCTTGTGGATGATGATTCGGTGGTGGAGGGTCGTGATTGCCGGCTACGCGGACGGCGGCCGGAAGTGCCAGTCCGTTCGTTGGACTTGGCCGGCTCTGACGAAGGCGCCGGCGCCTCCGCGACCGATTTCTTAAGCGCCCCCTCTTCCATCAGGCGATGGTAGTTGACGAGCGCGTCGCGCGTGGCGATCACCTGAATGCCGTTGTCAGCGCCGAAATACTTCGCGAGCTCCCCGGCGGCTGCCTGGCTCTTGGGGAAGACCTGCGGCATCGATGTGTAGGGGGTAATCCAGCGCGGGCTGTAGAGCCACAACATCAGGTAATCGGGACGCAGCCGATCGGTCGCGTATTCCAGGTTGGGGCCGCGAATATCCTTCTTCGGGTCGCCGATCTTCACCTCGCGCCCGGCGAGCGAATGGCACGTGATGCACGCGGCGCCATTGAACACGCGCCAGCCTTCGGTCAGATAGTCGGCGTGCTTGGGCGCCAGATATTTTTCGTACTGAGCCGTCTGCCCGGCCAGATAGTCGGGATCGCGCTCGCGAATCTTCTGATAGGGAAACGGCTCGCCGTCGACAGCCGCGAAATAGTTGGCCAGCGTCTGCGCCTCCTCGGCACTCATGTTGAACCGCGGCATGCGCAGAACGGTGGTCTGCCGCAAGCGATACGGTTCCCGCAGGAACTGGTACAGCCAGGGGGTCTGGACCTTGATGCCTTCCTTGTAGAGCGGCGGCGGCGACATCTGCCAGGCGAGCTGCCGGTTGAGATCGCGCGTGGTCGACAGCTTCTCCACAAGCCATTGCGCGAAGTCGCCGCCACGACCGGGAATGGAGTAGCCATCCTGCACCGTTGAGCCCGGGGCGAGCCGAGGCTTCTTCACCAGCAGACGACTGGCCGGGAACACAATCTTCCCGTCGACGTCGAGCGTTTCCCAAAGATCGTAAGCGTATTCTTGATCTTCCGGTGCGTCGGACGGATCGGGCCGATTCATGATCAACCCGTGGAATCGCATGACAGGCAGGCTCTTTTCGGCCCCCTGCAGCGTGATTTTCATTTTCTCGCCCGTGATCGCTTTGCTCGGCGGCTTGAGCTTGAGCAGCAGATCGCGGGCCACGGGGTAATCGCTGGCCTGCAGGGCGCTGGCAGTGATTTCGCTCGGCTCGATTCCGTAGTGAATCTCCGGCATCTCGACCATGTGGCAGCCGACGCAGTTGTAGCGGTCGAGCAGACGCTCGCCCTCGATCCGCGCCTTCTCCTGCGTCGATGGACTAAAGATGTATTCCTTGGCCGGCGGATCGGCGACAAGCCCCAGCACGAACGTGGAGATCGCCTCAATCTCTTCTTCGTTGAAGGGGAACTTGGGCATCCGCAGCCGCTCGTCGTAACCCTTCGTCTCGGTTTTCAGATAGTCGTAGCTGCGCGGGTCGCGGAGTTTCTGCCAGAGGAAGCCTGCGCGGCCGTGATGGACGAGGTCGTTGTAGAAGTAGGCCTTGCGCATGGCGACTTCTTGCTCGTCCCCCTTGAACTCGCCGGTGGCCGCGCCGCCCCCGCGGGCCGCCTTCATCGCCTCGACCACTTTGTCCCGAGTGCTCGACCCATCGGGCTCGCCATGTTCTTCGAGATACTCATCGATGTGCTCGGGCGCGAGCCGGCTCGTGTCCTTGCGGCCCCAGTCCTGCAGCGTCGTGCCGATCGGGCGAGCCGTTTCGAAGTTCGGGATGTCGTGGCAGCCATAGCAGCCGTAGCGCGAGATCGTCCGTCGACCGATGTAGTTGAGCCGCATCGCCTGCCACTGCGCCGGGTCGGCGGGCTGACCGTCGAGTGTCGCAAGCTCGACCTCGTCCCCCTTCACTTTCGACTTGGGGGTCGGATACTTCCGCGTGGCGAGCACCGCGTCGGTGTCGGCCGTGCTGAGCTGCTTGGCAAGGAAGAGCTTCACGAGCTCGTCCAGATTGTCGTCGAGCTTTCCCTGAGGCGAGGTCGGGACGGGGAACTTCTCCGGCCCCTTCTCCAGTAAGAAGGCGGCAATGTCGGCGGCCGGATCGATCTGCTTGCCTCCCTCTTGATAGGCCTCGAGGAACAAGTTGGGCATCCGCGAGCGCTTGTGATAGGCCTGGGGATCGTGAATCCAGCTGTAGACCCAGGCGAAACCCTCTTCGCCGGGACGAATCTTCGCATGCACGCGGCTCAGATCGGGCCCGAACGTGGCATGCGAATCGGGAAACGCCTCGTGACTGTGGCAGGCAAGGCACCCGCGCTTCGAGAAGAGATCCTTGCCGCGAACCGCATCGGGCGTGTAGCCCTCGGCCGGCTTCGTCTGGTGATAGTCCTCGGAGTTCGCCGTCAAGTAGTGGGCGATGCTGACGAGTTCGACGGGCTGGAGGCGATCGCCCATCGCATCACCGTCAAGGTTCGTCGTGTGGAAGAACTGGGGCATTCGCGTTGTGGGGCGGAACCGCTTGGGCAGCTCGACCCAATAGCTGATGAACTCGGGCGTCAGCTTCTTGCCGACGTGACGCAGCGACGGTCCCACCTTGCGCAGAGTCCCGGCGATTTGCGTCGGGTCGGCCGCAATCTTGGCAGCCTCGGCCTCGGTTGAGGGCTCGAGCCGCAAGTCGGGCCCGATCGGCCGCGTGCCGTCGAAGCCTTGAATCTCGTGGCAGCCGAAGCAGCCGTATTCCTTGATGAGGTTGTAGCCCTTGTAGAGCTTGGGAGCACTCGCGCCGTAAGTCGGATGGACGCCCAGTTCGACGACCGAGTGGTGGCACTTGATGCACGTCGACTCGCGCAGCCGCTCCGGCTGCATGGGGAAATCCCAGAAGTGATTCGCCGCGTAGTGGTATTTTTCGTGCCACGTTTCGGAAAGATACGGATCGTTCGGCGTATGCGAGGCATCCTTGAATGACGTGCCCGAGCCCTGCCCGTCGTGGCAGATCGTGCAGCCGAACTTTTGGGTCGGGTGCGGGCTGGCCGCCGTCAGATAAAGATCGGGATTGGGGTGCGTGGCGTAGGGGTTGGGGTATTTGTTCTCGAGCACCATGTTGGAGAGGCCCGCGCCGCTCGGATGGCCGAACGGAAACGACGGAACGTTCCCCGCCTCGACGCGATCGATGCCGGCGTGGCAGCTCCGGCAGCGGTCAAACCGCGCCGTGCGGGCCATGCCGAGTTGGATCGTCAAGGTCGGCAACCAGTCCTGCGTGATCTTCAGCGGCGAGTTGAAGCCGTTGATGATCGGCCACTCCATGATCTCTTTCTTGAACGCCGAGAAGCCGGACGGATCGAGCTTGGCCAGGGCCTTCTCGCGCAGCTCGAGATCGGAGTTCAATTTCGTGAGAGCCACGTTGGCGTCGTCGAGCGACTTATTCAGCCTTTTGACCTCGGCTTGGGCCTTGTCGCGTTTGGCCTTTTTTTCCTCCATCTTGAGCTCGAGGTCCGTGACGACGGCCTGCTTCTGATCGAACTGTGCTTGCAGAGCTTCGAGCCTATTCTGCGGCAAGCTGTCGCGTACGCCCAGGTCGAAGTCGGCTCGCGCCTTGTCCCGGTAGGCGCGGGCATTTCGCACCTCGCGGCTGATTTTGTCGAACAGCCGATCCGCCTCGGCGAAGTCACGATTTGCCTGGTCGACCTTTGGCTGTTCGGTGTCGAGTTGCGCCTGAGCGGCTTTTTTCTTGGCCTGCAGATCCGCTTCGGACGTCTTGTATTGTGGACTTGTTTC
>DASPSM010000543.1:0-4345 GCA_035623955.1 Planctomycetaceae bacterium | reverse complement strand
CGCTTTTCATCGAATACGAAGTTGCAGTTCGGGCACTGGGCCGTATCCGGCAGGACCAGCGACTTGCACGACGGACAAGCAATGATGGACACCGACATGTTCGGCCTCGACCCCGATTCAAAACCGGCTGCTCCCTGCCGCTGAGTTGTTGGATGATTTCCCTGGTTGACTTCAACTTGTTGATTTACTTCAAACCGAGAACTTCGACGTCAAACACGAGCAGGGCATTCGGCGGAATCACCCGGCCGAACCCCCGTGTTCCGTAACCAAGCTCGGGCGGAATAATCAGCTTGCGCCGGCCGCCGACCTTCATTCCGGGAATTCCCGCTTGCCAGCCCGGGATGAGCCTCGCCAGCGGCGCCGCCGTAAGGGGCCGGCCCCGGTCGCGGCTGCTATCGAACTTGCTTCCGTCGGCCAGCGTCCCCGTGTAATGAACATCCACGGTTGCGCCCGGGGGCACCACCGCCCCGGTCCCTTCGACCAGGTCGACATAGTGCACTCCCGACGGCAGGGCCGTCGTCAAATCCTTGATCTCGATGTCCCGAAAGTCAATCGGCTCGAATTTGCCCCCGCCCCCCGAGGCATGGCTCTGCAGCCCGACGAATCCGACTTGCGGGCGGTCAGCCAGCGCTTTGTGTCCGCCGGCCCCCTTGGTGAATTTGTCAAGCATCACGTCGTTCACAACCTGGCCGTTGAGCACGACTTTGACGTGCGGACCCAGACAGGTGATCTCGTAGCTGTTCCATTCGCCGGGTGGCCTGGCAACGCCCTGTTTGGCCGCAGCCTGGTAGTAGATCCCGCCCGTGTGCTGGGCCGGGACCAGGTTCATTTTCTGGTAGACTTCCGCGTTGTCGTCGAGGATCTGGATCTCCATTCCTTCGTGGGCCGGATCCCCCGCCGGCGGAAAACGCAGACCGACGCCGCTGTTGCCATCCTTCGGAATGCGGTATTTCAGCCGCAGGACAAAGTCACTGTACACTTTGTCGGTGCGGAGCCAGCCCCCTCCCGAGGCGACGCAACTGACGAGGTCGCCATTGGCCTTCCAGGCGCTCAAGCTGCCATTGTGCACGTCCCAGCCCGAGAGGTCTTTGCCGTTATAGAGTTTGACGAACTCGGGATTTTTCTGGCCCGATCCCGAGGGATCAGGCGGACCAGCCACTGCCGAGACAGATCCGACTGCCAACAACAGGCCGGCCAGGACCGGCAGCCACGCTCCGAGAATCCTCATTGACGTTCCTCGAATCATCTTCCCCGCTGACGCCCGACTGGGGCGCTGCTTCGGCGATCGACCAGCGCGTATCGCCCCCGCCCTGCGTGGCCCGCAATACCTACTCTACCATCCAAGCGGCCCCCAGACAGCCCTCTGAGATGGCAAATTTTGGGTGAAACCAGGCGAACGAACCCCGGCTTTTGTGCGATCTGCGTTGGGAGATCGGGTGATTTGACGGAATTCTGCACCCGGCACTATCGTTGAGCCTTGGCCGTTGAGCTGGCTTCGTTCCCCACGCACGCCCGCCCAGAAATCGTCCGCGAGCGATCGAATCCAAGAAAGCCTTCAACCCCATGAATCGCCGCATATTGATGTTGGCCCTGCTTTGCTCTCTTTTCGCGACCGTCGGCGCGCGGGCCGGACAGTTTAATGCCGTCCTCAACCTGGGCGATCCGGCTCCCGCCTGGAAGGATCTGCCCGGCGTCGACGGCAAGCGGCACTCTCTGGCCGATCTGCAAGACCGCCAGCTCGTGGTCGTCGTCTTCACCTGCAACAGCTGCCCGATCGCCAGCGACTACGAAGACCGGATCATCGCGTTCGCCAAGAAGTATTGCGGCCCAGGTCAGAAGACGGCCTTGGTGGCGATCAACGTCAACACCGTCGAAGAGGACTCGCTGCCGCACATGAAAGAGCGCGCGACGTCGAAGGGCTTTCCGTATCCCTATCTGTTCGACAAGACCCAGAAGATCGGCAAAGCCTACGGAGCGACCTTCACGCCCGAGTTCTTCGTGCTCGACAAGGACCGGAAGATCGCCTACATGGGCGCCTTCGACGACAACGTCGAGCCGACGAAGATTATGCACTCCTATCTCGAGCCCGCCGTGGACGCAGTCTTAAAGGGGGCGAGGCCGAATCCCGCCGAAAGCCAGGCCGGCGGCTGCATGATTCGCTATGAGCGCAAACGACGCCGCAGGCCGGCGAGTTGACAGCAAGGGTCACAAACGCCCGCGCCGTTCTTCGGGCTCCGTGCCGGCGAACGAAAAACTGCCCGGATCGACGTGGAAATAGCGCGCCAGTCGGCCGATCTGGTCTCGGGTCAACCTGCGACGCCCGGCGAGAACCGAGGAAATCGTCGAGTAGACGATCCCGGTGGCCTGTGCAACGTCCTGCTGCGTCACGCCCCGGGCGTCGATCAATTCGCGCAGGAGATCAGCGTCCGGAAGAAGACTGATCGCGTTCTGTTCCTTCTCGTACCGGACGATGAGATCATCCAAGACGTCGAGATAATCTTGTTCACCCGGCCCGAGTTTGTCACGGATCGATAGGGTGTCAGCGACCTCGGAAGCGCGGGCCAGTTCGCGGTCGTTGTGAATCGGGCGCAGGGGAAACTCTTGAATCAGCCGCATGTAACCGTCCGCGTCGTCGTGCTGGCTGCGATTGGTTACGGCGCGCCCAGACAATCGTCTTTCCAGCGACCTTTTGAGTACTCCACGTGAGTCATCACCTTTCGGACGTACAGCTTTCCGCGGTTGAAGTGGACGACCACTACGAGTCGGAACTTGTTTCCCCCGAGGTTGAAGACGATGCATTTTCCCACTACGTCGGCGTGCCGGTACGTCGCTCGCAGCTCGTTTAGATTTCGCCATTGGGCACGCTCCGCCACTTGATGCCAGGCACGCAGCGGCTTTTCTGCCTGGGGATGTTTCGTCCAGAACTCCTTCAGGCGTCTCAAAGAGATCACATGCATCCTTGCACCTTATCTCTCTCGGACCGACGCCTCCACCGAGTTTAGCAAATTGCTAAACCCGGGTCAAGAAGTTCTGACCGCGACCGGACGTAACCGTCACGCCCCGAGCATCGTGTCGACTTCGGCCAGCAGGTCTTCGATCGGGAAAGGCTTCGAGAGAAACACCGAGACGCCGCGGAGGGCGGCGCATTCGCGGTGTTTCACTTCGTCGGTGGCCGTCATCATGATCACCGGCGTGGCGCGGATTGCGCCGCGGACCATGCGATCGAGCACGTTGATTCCGCTGCGGCGGGGCATCACCAGATCAAGCAGCATCAAGTCGGGCCGGACGCGCTCGATCTGGGCCAAAGCCTCGGCGCCGTCGCCTGCGACCGAAACGTCGTAGCCCCGCGTCAACAGGGCGGCCCGCACGCTTTCCACCAGCTCAGCGTCGTCGTCGACAACCAGAACGCGCTTCTTGACCGTCGCCATCGCCCGCACTTGACCCCTACCAGACGTCGGGCTCCGGGAGGGGGGCGGAAGCCGATTGTCATGGGTTTTGCTCTTTGCTTTCTTTGATTCTATACGCCTGCTGGGGGCCGAGGCGCGAACGAAATTGGCTCAAAACTGAGCTCCTCTGGGCCGCTCGGAGGAACTCATCCGCGCGCGAAGCGCGAATGCAGCGCGACGAGATCAAGCACTGCCGGCTCCCGGAAGGCCGATAAATACTGTAAACTGGTCAGGTTCGCGCGCGGCCCGGGCGGCCGCGATTTCTTGTCCCGATTCGGTTTTGTACGCAAACGCGCTTTTCCGGATAGACGCGCGGGCCGATTTCGGGTGTCCGTGGATCAGAACGAGGCAACTCCGTGTCCGCAACCTCGGTCGTCGGCTTGCAATGGGGCGACGAAGCCAAAGGGAAAATCGTCGACCTCTTGACCGACGAGCACGACATCGTCGTCCGCTATCAAGGGGGCAATAACGCCGGGCACACGGTCGTCTTCGACGGCGAAACGTACAAGCTCTCGCTTTTGCCCGCGGGGATTCTGCATCCCAAGGTCGTCTCGGTAATCGCTACGGGCATCGTGCTGGATCCCAAGGCCTTCCTTCAGGAACTCGACACGATCACCCAGCGCCGAGGACCGATGGCTCCCGGCAGCCTGCTGATTAGCGACCGGGCCCATGTGATCTTTCCCTATCACGTCCTGGAAGAGGCCGTGATGGAGAAGAGCCGCTCCAACGACCCCATCGGCACGACGATGCGCGGGATTGGCACCTGCTACCGCGACAAGGCCGGCCGGACTCATGCCATCCGGGTCGGCGATCTTTGCCGGCCGGAGTTCTTCCAGCGCCGGCTGTTCGATGTGGTCGCGCAGAAGAACAAAATCCTCGGAGCCCTCGATCCCGACTTC
>DASPSM010000539.1:0-22062 GCA_035623955.1 Planctomycetaceae bacterium | reverse complement strand
AAGTCCAAGGTCAAAGCGATTTTGCCCACGTCTCACCTTGGACCTTGGACTCGGGACTCGCCGGTCGCGCGAGTGTCCCGTCCCACATGCGCGTCCCCGTAAGGCCTTTGCCACCAGGATGTTGAGGCGGGACAACACGCCAGCAACCTGTCCCATCGCAACTGTCCCGTCCCGGCAGTAGGTCCCGCTTGCCGAGCGGGACCGCCTTGTCGCTCCACTGACTCACTCACCCAGCGCGGGGATGATCAAGTCTGAGGTCGCCGTCCGGCAGGCGGGACCTACTTCCGCTAGGCAAACGCACCCTTGGCCGGGCGTTGGAATTCTCTACGCAGCTTGCCCAGAAACACCGACTTGAGCGGTCGGGTCACCAATTCGGCGGGTCAACTTCCTATAGGAAATTCGTGTCCCGTCCCATCGCTCGGTCCCCGTCCCGCGGCGCCAGCCTCGGATTGGATTCACCGTTTCGGCGAATCCCCGTTCAGCTTGTCCGCCAAGATCCCTATTTCCTGCCGGATGTCCGACCTTGGAGTCCCAGACCTTGGACCCACGGCGCCAGCCAAGCGCGGACCCGACAATCAATTGTTCCGCGCCTGATCAACCCGTTAAGCCCGGTATCGAGATTTCTTCAGCCTCTGAACCCCGGGCGTCGGTGCCTCGTTGGGGACGCACATTACGCGAAGCTCCGCTTCGCTCGAATCGGGGCGAACAGTACACTCGGCTGACAAGCCGTTTCAAGAACCGGCGCTAGAAATTCCGGAAAAAAGGTGGCTTCATCATGTGTTCATGCGTGGCCGCCCGAGATGAGTCGTGCACGAGGACACTGGGAGGCCAAAGCTCCCGCTAGTGGTACCCGGCCAGACGCACTAACGGACGCGACGGCGCGAAGGCCTACGAGTTGAGCGGCCCGACGGCGCGGACGGGTGCCGGTCGGAACCGCTTGACGGCAAGCGCGCCGAGGACAAGAAACGCCACCAGCGCCACGACCTGCGCGATCAAGAACGGCGGCTCATTTTGTTGCGGGGCCAGGTCGTGCAGCGGAGGCACTTTTCGGAACGACTGCACGATCAGGACGAAGAAGTTCAGGTAGAAGGCGACCACGGCGCCGATCACAAAGATCCCTCGCCACGCGCCGGCGAGACGGCGGCCATAGCGGGCGTAAATCACCGGGGCGAGAACCACCAGTGAGATCACGCCCAGCGCCAAACCCGGGGTCATCCCCTTAATGGGAAAGCCAAAACCCGTCACGCTCGTCGCGGTTGTGGTCGCCAGAAAAAAGGCGGTCCAGCCATCGAGCGGCTTGTTCGCAATCATGCCGAACAGGACAACGAACCCCGACGCGATGCCGGCGAGGCTGATGGCGACGTGCAGGATCGTGTAGGCCGGCAGGGCGGACTCTGGAATCAGCACTGTGAGCGCTCCGTTGGATGTGAGGTATTCGGATCCCGCGAGTTTATCAGGTTCCGCGTTTGGAGGCTCAAATCGCGGACGTTCACCGACCTTCGCCAAAATCAAAACGAATCGAAGCACCCGACAGCTGACGCTGTCGGCTTGCCGGCCTCGCTCATCGTTGCGCTCACTCGATCGTCGTCGCGAGATCGCGCGCAAAAAAAGCGGCCTTCGGAATTGCTTCCGAAGGCCGCTGGCGTATCGAGGAGTTCTTCGCCGGATCAACCTCTTTGAGTCGAAGCGACCGGCGTCAACTAACTTCCGCCGGTGCCGACCTCTTAGGTCGACGCGACCGGCGAATCTAATCAGTCAAGCAGGCCGAACATGTTGGACAGGCTCTTGGGCTGAGCTTGGGTCTGCTGATCCCGGAGGCGCGAAGGGAAGTAGGCCTTGTCTTCCGGAGGAGCAGGAGCCGGCGCCGGAGCCGGGGTCGGAGCAGGCGCCGGGGTCGGAGCCGTGCTGGGAGCCGGAGCCGGAGTCGTCGCACAGCCGCCGGGGCCAGCGGCACAGCCGCCGACCGGGCCAGCACAGCCTGGCTTGCAGCAGCCGTCGACCACGTCGTAACCGCACTGACGCAGGGCCTTCTCCGCGTGACGACGGACGCTGCGATCGCAGTCCGCCAACGCACAGGTCAGGGCCGCAACGACCTCGCGGTTGCAGCAGCAGGGGTTCTTCTTCAGCGAGTGGCCGATTTCCTCGGCCGACGCGCGTCGGACGTGCTCGTCGGCGTCGTTCAGGCCGTAGACCATCGCGCAGAGGATTTCCGGATTGCACTGGCAGTCAAACGCACCCAGCTTGTGGATCGCGTGAGTGCGCTGACGGGCGTAGCAACCCGTCTGCGACTTGTAGATCAGGTCGGCAACCTCGCAGGGATCCGCACAGCAGACCTTCGTCGTCGTGCACGAGGTCTGATAGCAGACGCCCTTCGAGTGATGGAACACGTCGAGCAAGCCGTGCGGCCAGCTCGAGCAGGTGTTGCACGTGTTGCAGGCCGGAGCGGCCGGAACGCAGCAGCTCGCCGGAGCCGGAGCACAGTACTTCGGCGCACAGGCCGGAGCACAGCACGAGGCCGGAGCCGGGCAGCACTTCGGAGCTTCGCAGCACTTGGCCGGGCAGCCGCAGGTCGGAGCCGGGCAGCAGGCCGGAGCCGGAGCACAGCACTTCGGAGCCTCGCAGCAGCGAGGAGCCGGAGCACAGCAGGCCGGAGCGGCAGCGCACGGAGCCGGAGCACAGCACTTGGGAGCACAGGGCGCCGGAGCGCAGCAGGCCGCCGGAGCCGGGCAGCAGTGAGGAGCCGCCGCACACGGAGCCGGAGCCGCGCACGCGGCCGGAGCCGGAGCACAGCACTTGGGAGCCTCGCAGCAGCGGCTGCAGCAGGCCGGTTTCGCACAAGCACATTGCCGTTGGTAGCAGTGAACGGTCGGGCAGCAAGGCCGCACGATGACGGGTTTGCAGCAGCAGGGCTGGCAGGCGCTGGTGCACCCACAGCCCTTTGCACACCCGTCATTATGGTTCCACGAATGGAACAGGTCGAACATGTCGGCCTGTGCGGCAGTGGCCAGCCCGAACGTGGCGACCACGGCGCTACAGAGTCTCATCCATTTCATGACGCAGAGTCTCCTTCCCTTGGGATTCGGATTCGTGGGCCGTCTCCATCGGTCGGCGACGTGCCGGCAAAAATTTTGTTCGTGGGCTTGCGGGCCTGGGACTTGGTTCGGAAGTCCAGGCTGCCCGGCGACGCGCGTCGCGTTAGTCCGAGTTACCGACCGCAGTCGCGCCGCTTGAGACGACAAAACGTTTTTCACCACGCAGGGAAAGCCTTCTTTGGCTCCCTGTTGGGCTCAGGTTCCCGACCCGAGCCGCACTTCCAGGCGGTACGTGAGGTATGTCCTTCACGCTCGGTCTCGGAAGGACTGGACCAATCTATCGGCGGCATTCGAATGACCGCTTTAGGCGCACAAACCAGTAATTCGCAAGGCGGTTACGTCAAACCGAGGGCCGGTTTTTTCGGGCTTTCCGCGTGCGAAAAATGGATGCGACTTTGACGTCCACAGGATCGCCGGGATCGGCAGCCGCGCGGAATGGTGGAGAAGATGCGCGGTATTACGGAAGGCTGAGAGGAGTTTTCAGATGTGCGGATCCTGGGACTCGATCAGCCTCAGAAGGTAGCGCCCGTAGCTGTTATTGCGCATGGGCTCGGCAAGACGGCGGATGTCGTCCGCGCTGATGTAACCCATGCGAAAGGCAATCTCTTCGGGACAGGAGACTTTGAGGCCCTGCCGCGCCTCGAGCACGTGGACGAAGGTCCCCGCCTCCAGCAGCGACTCGTGCGTGCCCGTGTCGAGCCAGGCCGTGCCGCGACCGAAAACCTCGACCGTCAGCCGCCCCGACTCGAGATAGCGGCGGTTGAGATCGGTGATCTCCAGTTCGCCGCGCGGCGAGGGCTTGAGCGTTTTGGCGAGCTCGCAAACGTCGCGATCGTAGAAATAAAGACCAGTGACCGCGTAGTTGGAGCGTGGCTGCTTGGGCTTTTCCTCGATGTCGACAGGGCGGCTGTCGCGATCGAGCACCACCACGCCGTAACGCTCTGGGTCCGCAACGTGGTAGGCGAAGACCGTCGCCCCCGAGGTGCGCTGCGTCGCCCGCTGCAGCGTCTGGCTCAAGTGCTCGCCATAGAAGATGTTGTCCCCCAGCACCAGGCAGGAGAGTTCGCCCGACAGGAATTTTTCGCCGATCAGGAACGCTTGCGCCAGCCCGCCGGGGTGGGGCTGCTCGGCATACGCCAAGTCGAGCCCCCACTGGGAGCCGTCACCGAGCAGACGCTGGAACATCGGCAAATCGAGGGGCGTGCTGATGATCAGGATCTGCCGCATGCCCGCCAGCATCAGCGTCGAGAGCGGGTAGAAGATCATCGGCTTGTCGTAGACCGGCAAGAGCTGCTTGCTGACGACCCGCGTGGCCGGATGCAGCCTGGTGCCGGCCCCCCCAGCCAGGATGATCCCTTTGCGGCAAGGCGCAGCCCCGGCACGATCGGCAGCAGCATTCATTTGCCCGACTCTTTGCTGAGCAAGGCCCGATAGTATTCGATCGTCTTGGTGAGACCGCTCTCGAGCGAGACTCGCGGCGACCAGCCGAGCAGCTTTTTGGCCCGCGTGATATCGGGACAACGTTGCTTCGGGTCGTCCTGCGGCAGCGGCATGAACTTGAGCTCCGAGGACGAGCCCGTCAGCCGCAGCACGGCTTGGGCCAGTTCCAGCATTGAAGTCTCGACCGGATTGCCGAGATTCACGGGCCCCAGCGCGTCGTTCTGATCCATCATCCGGATCAGTCCCTCGACGAGATCGTCGACGTAGCAGAACGAGCGGGTCTGACGGCCGTCCCCGTAGATCGTCAGCGGCTGGCCGCGAAGCGCCTGCACGATGAAGTTCGAGATCACCCGGCCGTCGTCGCGGGCCATGCGGGGCCCGTATGTGTTGAAGATTCGCACGATCCGCACCTGCACGTGGTGCGCCAGGTTGTAGTTGATGCACAGCGACTCGGCGACGCGCTTTCCCTCGTCGTAACAGCTCCGCGGGCCGATCGGGTTGACATGTCCCCAGTAGTCTTCTGTCTGCGGGTGGACCTGTGGATCGCCATAGACCTCGGAGGTCGAGGCGTGCAGGATGCGAGCCTGGCAGCGCTTGGCCAGCCCCAGCACGTTGACCATGCCGACCGTCGAGGTCTTGATCGTCTTGATCGGGTTGGACTGGTACGCCTCGGGCGACGCGGGGCAAGCGAGGTTATAGACCTGGTCGACTTCCAGAAACACGGGCCGCACGATGTCGTGCCGGATCAGCTCGAAGTGCGGCCGGGAAAGCAGCTGCTCGACATTGTCGCGGCTGCCGGTGAAGAAGTTATCGAGGCACAGCACGTTGTCCCCGCGCGCGATCAACCGATCGCACAGGTGGCTGCCGAGGAACCCCGCTCCGCCGGTCACAAGAATCGTACGCATTCAACTACCTAAAATCACACGCTCGGCACGACCAAACAAGCACAAATGACGAGCACGAATGACGAATGAAGCACGAAGCTCGAAGCACTAAGGAAAGACTTCCTTCGAGCTTCGGTCATTCGGAAATTCATTCGACATTCGTGCTTCGTCATTCGTGCTTCCGTTGAAGTCCGTTCACTCGCGCGGAAACCGCCTTCTGTGCCTGTGGTTTCAACGTCGTCAGATATTCCACCAGGTTCACCAGGTCGTCAGCCGTCATCGTTTTCTGCAGATCGGCCGGCATCAGCGAGACGGACTGCTCCTTGACCTCCTCGACCTCGGCCATGCGATACGCGCGTGTGATCGCGTCGGCGCCTTTGATCGCGATCGAGTCGGCCGTCCGGCTGAGCAATATGCCCGAAACGGCGTTGCCGTTGGATAATACAACCGTGTAGGCGGCAAAATTATGGCTGATCGCTGCGCTGGGGAAAAGGATCGACTCGTAGATCGCGGGCCGGCTCAGCTTGGCCCCGATTTCCGAGAGATTCGGGCCGACGTCTTTTCCCTGGCCGTTGACGACGTGGCACTTCGCGCACGTGCCGACGGTCGCAAAGACGATCTCTCCCTTGCGCGGATCGCCCCGGCGGCGGAGGAGTTGTCGCACTGGGGGAAGGGGTCGCGCGTCGACCGCCGGCGGAAGGGGAAAGACTTTGCCGGCACGGGCGCGGATCGATTCCGACGCGGAGGCATAAACCGCGGCCGAGGCGGCTTCGCGCAGCGACGCTTCGAGATGCCCTTGCTCGGCCCGCGAGAGAACCTCGCTTGCTCCCCGCGTCGTTCGACCCACACCGCGAATCGCCTGGCGGCGGACGTCGAGCGGCCGCTTTGCGTCGTCGACGATTGGCCACAACAATTTCGCGGCCCGCGAATCTTCCGCGCTTCCCAGCACGGCGAGGGTGTCTTCAACCGTCTTTGGATCGTGACTGTTGAGGGCCGCCGCGATCGGCGATTGTTCACCCAGATCGAATATCAGCCGAATCGCTCGCACGCCGATGCTGTTTTGCGAGTTGGCCTGCGCGACGGCCAACAGATCGGTGGAATAACCAGGGACCTTGAAATGCTCCAAGAGGTCCACGAATCGCGTCGTTCCGCGTGCCGAAGTCAGATACGCCTTCAGGGCCGCCATGTGTTCGGGATGGTTCAGCACTTCGGCGCGATCGAGCCGCGCGAGGGCTTCGCCACGGATCATTTCGTCCTGGGCCGATGCGCGACGATCTTTCCCGAACGCCAGACGCACGAGCGCCTGTTGTTTTTCGGGACCATGCTGAAAGTCGAACGCGCGCAGGAGTCGCGGGAATTCGGCAGCAACGGTTTCCGGCGAGCGTACGATCGCTTCGAGGAGCGCGGGCGTCTTTCGCGAGCGCGATCGCCACACAAGATCGCGGCCTCGCTTAGTCAAAACTGCGTCGTTGCCCCGATTCTTCAGCCACGCGTCGAGACATCCGTCCCAATCGCCATCGGCCCCAATTCCAAGGGCCTCGAGGCACCAGCGGTCGTGGCCATCGTGCGCCCGCGCCAGCTCGGCCCAAAGCGGAGCCCGTTCCGCTTCCGGAACGTTGCGCAAGGCAATCGCACATTCGCGACGGACTACGGGTGACGGGTCATGGACCAGCGTTCGAATCGTCTCGACGACGCTTTGGCGAACGCGTCGCTCCGCCCGCAGTGCAGTAACGCGGATGTTGGCATTTGAATCCTTTGCCGCACGCGCAATGTATTCGTTGCCGCGACCGTCAATCATGGCCAACAGCCAGAGCGCCCTTGCCCGTAGCCGCGGATTCGGTGATTTTTCAAACACGCGGGCCAGTTCGGGTTCCGCCTCGGCGCCACGCGTGTGAAGCGCCGTCCAAGCGAGGTATCGCGTTGCCAGATTGGGGCTGGCCAGCGCCTCGATCGCTCCGGGGATTGAATGGAAATCGTACTTGGGAACGCGATAGGGCGTCTTTGGCGGCGCGAGGCGAAAGATGCGGCCCCGCTTGACGTCCCCCATTCGATGTCCGCCAACGCCCGGGTCATACCAGTCGGCCACCATCAGCGATCCATCGGGCGCGACACAGACGTCCGACGGGCGGAACCAATGATCGCGCGCGCCCGACAACAGGTTGATAGTCTTCGTCGAGCGGTAACCGGCCCCATCCGGCACAATCGAGTACGAGCGCACCACGCTCGGTCCAGCATCGGCGTGGATGACTTGCTCCTGGAACTCTTTCGGCAACAGCGCCCCCTCGTAGAGGACGATTCCCGTCGGCGACCCAGCGCCCGTCACCAGCAGATTCGGCACGACCCCCGGATCATTCTGGTGCCAGTGCCGCTCGGGAATGGTGGCTTCGAGATTCGTTCGGGGCGTCTGCCAGCTCGCCCCAGTCATTTCATCGCGATAGCCATAGTTGCCGTATTCCAAAAGGTAGTTGATCCGGACTGCCCGGTTGCCGTCGTCGTCGTTATCCGACTGCCACAAACCGCCGAACGAATCGACGGCCAGTTCGTAGTTGTTGCGGAAGTTGTGGGCCAGCACCTCGAAGTTGCTTCCATCCAATTCGCAGCGAAAAGCCATCCCGTCGTGATACGGCTGACCTTTGTCGACCACGGGCCGGCCGAAAATGTCCTTGACGAGGTTGCCGTCGCGATCGTGAACGGAGTGCCCCGCGTTGCCAAAATTCCAATACAACCGCCCATCAGGCCCGAACACGAATTTGTGCGCCGTGTGATCGTGCTGAGGGATGCCCGTCTTGCTGAAGAAGATCTCTTTCTTGTCGGCCTTGCCGTCGCCGTCGGTGTCGGTGAAGACAAGGATGTTCGGCGAGCAGGAGACGATCACGCGGTTGCCGAGGACGCAGATGCCCATCGCCGAGTCGATGTCGCGCCCCTGATAAAAGACGGTCGACTTGTCGGCTTTGCCGTCACCGTCGGTGTCTTCCAAAATCAAGATGCGATCGCCTTCGGGGCGTTCGCCATTGCGGTGCCGGTAATTGACGACTTCGCAGACCCAGACCCGGCCACGGTAATCGACGTCGATATTAGTCGGGCTGAGCATCATTGGCTCGGAAGCGAACAGCGTGGCCTCCAGCCCGGGGCCGACGTCCAACCCGGCCAGCGCCTGTGACGGTGGATGCTCGTCCTCGGCAAAGAGTGGCGCCGCGCAAAGCGTAACGAGCACAGTCGCGCACAACGCACAGGCGAGCGGCCAGCGTAAGCTGGCCGGTGCTTCTAATGCTCTCACAGACCCTTTTGAGGACACTGCTGAGTCGAAACGCCTCAGCAGTGGCACCCGACGACGGTCCAATGCCGTTTCCCTCACGAGCCGCTCTCCGCGCGCCATTGGTCCAGCAGCGCCTGGATGCGGGCCGGGTTGAAATCGGGAGGCTGCGGCTTGTCCTGGTTGGCCTCGAGCTCCTTAAGAGTGAGCGGACGTGAAGGCACGCCATCCTGCGGCACATCGACATGAGCGGCCCAGACGATGGCGTTGAGCACCAGCTTGCGGAAGTTGTCGTTCCCCCAGTTCCAGTGCACGTGCCCGCCGCTGATGCCGAAGCCACGGCCTCCATCGGGCCGCTCGCGGGCCCAAGCCATCGTTTGCGGCTCTCCTTTGGCGATCGCCGCTCGTACGGCGGGATTTCCGCTATGCGTCCCGTCCGGACGGCTCAGGCTGCTCTTCGGGGGCAAATCGGTGAGGATCGGCGTCACGTCCCCTTGAGGCAGAAACCGCATGTGGTAATACCATTCGTCATTGATCGTGAAGGGATGGACCCCGCGCGTGACGGGATGCTGGGGCAGCGTTTTGTACGAGGCAGTCCAATGCGGGTTCACCGACCAGTTGGGCGAGAAATAGCCGCCAGTCCATTCCTCCATCGCCTCGCCCGGTCCGCCATTGGGGACCTCGACGGCATAGTGAATGCAGACCAGGCCGACGCCGCGCTTCATCAGTTTGTCGAATTCGGCCAGGTGCGCGACGAGAGGATGCCCGCCGCCGCCGTCGGCATACACGACGACGCAGGCGGCGTCATCGAGGATGCTCGCATCCTTCGGCCAACCGTTCTCGACGACGACCGCGTGAACTTGAGGCACGTTCTCGTTGAGCGCTTTGGCCAAAAGCAGCGACCCGGCCCGATGCTCGTGTTGGGCATAACCGTGACTCTGCTTGCCCGCGATAAACACGATTTTCTTTTGGCCGTTCGTTTGTCGTTGGCCGCTCGGCCCGGCAGAGGTCAAACCTTCGGGCGGAAGCTCCCGGTACCGAATGTTGCGAAACTGCACCTTCATGACGACTCCAGCGTGCAGTTGCAGAGCCAGAATTCCCTCTGACCGGCGCATCTTCACATCGTCGTCGTCGCAAACGGCGGTCAGGATCCCGTTGACCCGCTGCTCGAAGTGGTAGCCTCGGGCCGTGATCTCGTAGGTATTCCAGTCGTCCTTCTTGATGTGCGATTGGATCTCTTTGCTGTCGCCGACGAGGCCGACGACTTTCGCCTTGTGATCGTTCTGGATGATCGTCTTCTGGCCGCGAAGGGCGAGAATGCCACGGAAGCCTTCGCCGTAGATCGAGCCCGAGTAGGTGTCGCCGGCGTCGATGTCAGCCTGGTAACCGTAGACGACCCACCTCTTGCCGGGCACCTCCCAACTGCGATATTGCACGCCCGAATTGGGCTGGAACGCCGGCGGAGGCGTCAGGCCGGGGCTGATCTTGTATTCGACCGACAGCTCGAAGTCCCGGGTGTTAAAACCCTCCTTGAGGAGGAACGTGTTGCCGGGAACCGGGTGCTCGCGAGTCGACTCGCCGGTGATGGCCCCCTCGGCGACACGCCAAAACTCGGGGTTGCCGGTCCAGCCTTTGAGGGTTTTGCCGTCAAACAGGGACTGCCACTGGGGCTCGGCCGCAAATGATCGATGCGGGAGCGCCAGGCACACACTGGCAAGGGCTAGACAGACCAAAAGGCGGCGGAAAAGGAGGCAAGAGTTCGGGCTGGGGTGCATAGTCTTCTCACTTCGGCCAAAGAGGACGGGCGGGCGGTCACGGCGCTTTTCGAGAATCACAGACGGCTGTGGAGAATCGCAGACACCCATTGTTGTCCGGCAGTTGGATAAAGTCCAAGCTGCGGGCCGGCCGATCCCGAACCCTGATCGAGTGCCGAGCAGCGCGGATGCGCGCCCGCCAACATCGCCCATTCGTCCTTTCAACTCACTGCGCCGTTGCGCGATTGCCCAGCCCGCGCCTGGCCATTCGTTGCGTTGGCACGAGAAGTGCATCCTCTCAAAGCTGCGCGAGGAGTGCGCGCCGAGCCGCCTTCGCTGCGAGCCGTTTCATGCTCAAGCATCCCTGATTTTTCGGTGGGATCTTCGCGTGCGATCGATCTGCGACCGGTTGACTCGCAAGAAAGCCGTCACTCAGAAGGAAATCAACGAGTGATCGTGACGAACGACCTTTCGCCGCGGGGCGTTCCACCGGACAATCCGGCGCCGAAAAAAACCGAGCCTGCCGCTCTCATCGGTGCCGGAACGGCAAGAGTGGGGCTCGAACTCGCAGCGGACTCTGAATTGCGGCCGTACCAACAAGAACTGCAGTCGCTCAACGCAAAGTTGACCGCTGTCAACGCCCGACTCGATGAGAAAGTCCGCGAGCTCGAGGCCGCCCGTCGCGAGGCCGGCTCGGCCAACCGCTCGAAGAACGAGTTCGTGGCCAACATGAGTCACGAAATCCGTACGCCGATGACCGCGATCCTCGGCTATGCCGACGTGCTGGCCGCGCATCTCGTCGACGAAGATGACCTCTACTGCGTCGAAAGGATCCGACGCAACGGCCGGTTTCTCTTGGAGATTATCAACGACATTCTCGATCTGTCGAAGATCGAGGCCAAACGTCTCGAGATGAATTTCGAGCGAATTCGAGTCGATTCACTCGTCAACGATATCCTCGTGATGATGCGGCTGCGGGCGGTCGAGAAGGGCCTGAAGCTCGACGCCCAGTTCGCCGATCGGATCCCCGAAACAATCGAGAGCGACCCGCGCCGGTTGCGCCAGATTTTGATCAACTTGATCGGCAACGCGATCAAATTCACCGATCGAGGCAGCGTGCGTCTGCGGATCGCGTTTGACGAGAGGCGGTCGCAGATCGTCTTTGAGGTCACGGACACGGGAATCGGCATCAGCGAAGAGTTGCAGGCGCGGCTGTTCCGGCCGTTTACGCAGGCCGACGCGTCGGTCACTCGGCACTACCAGGGGACGGGGCTCGGACTGGCGATCACGCGCCGCCTTGCGGAAATGCTCGGAGGGGACGTAGCCGTCGAGAGCCGCCTGGGACACGGGAGTACGTTCCGCGCGACGGTGGGGACGGGGTCGCTCGCAGGCGTTCCGCTGATCGAGCCGCGACTCGTGGACGAGGCCTCGGCCGTCGTGCCGGGGCTCCCGAACTTGGGGCATTGCCGCGTGCTCGTCGTCGACGACCGCAGCGAGATCCGCTTCCTGGCCAGGCAGTTCATCGAAAAGAGCGGGGCCACCGTCGAACTTGCCGTCGACGGCGACGATGCCCTGCGCGCAATTGAGCGAGCCGAGCGGCGCCGCCAGCCGTTCGACATCGTACTCCTCGACATGCAGATGCCCGTGAAAGACGGTTACACGACGGCCGGGGAGCTGCGCGCTCGGGGCTTCGACCGGCCGATCATTGCGGTCACGGCCCACGCCACGCAGGGGGACCGCCAGCGCTGTCTCGAAGTCGGCTGCAACGACTACACGCCCAAGCCGCTCGATCAAAGGCGGCTCTTGGAACTCATTTCTCAACACCACCGCAGGCCCGCTGTTTCTGGCGGCACACGGGTAAGGGAGTCATCTCTGTCGTCATCTTTGTCGCACAAAACGGCCGATCCGGCGCGGCACCAGGCACCGGGTCAGCCATCTAACCGAGCGTCCTACCGTCGCCCCTCGAGGAAGGCATCGCCCGATGCCCAAGCTCCGGCCACGGGCCGACGCGTTCTTCTGGTCGACGACAGCACCGACGCCTGTCTCGCGCAAAGCATGCTGCTGAAGATGCGAGGCTACAACGTTCAGACGGCCACGTCCGGCCGCGACGCCCTGGCAATCTATGATCGCTTCAAGCCTGAGATTGTGCTGATGGACCTCGGCATGCCGGAAATGTCCGGTTTCGATCTCGTGCGTCAGCTGCGCGACAAGCCGGGGGGCGACCAGTCGCTGTTCATCGCCCTATCTGGGCGCGGCGAAGAAGAGGACCGCGTCAAAGCCCGCGAGGCCGGTTTCCACATCTACGCAACCAAGCCGGTCGCCCTGGCGGATCTCGAAGAGCTGTTCGCTCACGCGCTCAATTGCACGGAACGTCCTGAAAAGAATTAGGAGCGATTGCGAGCGGGCCGCCGGGAGTTGTAGGGTAGGAGCAGATCGCTCCGCGACTGCGCATCCCCCGCCCATCGTCCGCAATGCCCGAGCTGCCCGACATCACGGTCTACATCGAGGCGCTCGAGCGCAGAATTCTCGGGCAGACGTTGCTGAAGGTTCGCCTCAACAGTCCGTTTCTCTTGCGGACTTACGAGCCACCCTTGAGCGCGGCCGAAGGAAAGCGCGTCGGCCAGCTCAAACGGATCGGGAAGCGGATCGCGATCGGTTTGGAGGACGATCTCTGGCTGGTGCTGCATTTGATGATCGCGGGCCGGCTCCATTGGAAGAATTCGGGCACAAAGCTCGCCGGCAAGCAAAATCTCGCAGCCTTTGACTTCGCGACCGGCACGCTCACGCTCACCGAAGCGGGCGCCAAGCGGCGAGCCGGTCTTTGGCTCCTTCAGGGGGAGTTGGCCCTGGCCGAACTCGACCCCGGCGGGCTCGAGGTCCTGTCGGCGACCTTCGAGCAGTTCGAGACGGCACTCAAGCGCGAGAACCACACGCTCAAGCGGGCGCTGGCCGACCCGCATTCCTTCAGCGGCATCGGCAATGCCTACTCGGACGAGATTCTGCACGCCGCGCAGCTCTCGCCGCTGGCCCAGACGCAAAAACTCACTCCGCAGGAATCGAGGCGGCTCTTCGAGGCGGTTCGCGACGTCCTTATCGAATGGGCCGACCGGATCCGCGCGCAGGCCGGCGACGCGTTTCCGGAAAAGGTGACCGCCTTCCGGCCGGAAATGGCGGTCCACGGCCGCTTCGGCAAGCCGTGCCCGGTTTGCGGCGCGCCCGTGCAGCGGATCCGCTATGCCGACAACGAAACGAACTACTGCCCGCGTTGCCAGACCGGCGGCCGCATCCTGGCCGACCGCTCCCTTTCACGGCTTCTGAAGGACGATTGGCCGCGGAGCTTGGACGAACTTTGACCGCGTGCCTCGAAGTATGCCCCTCTTATCCGCGGTCGTTGAGACGAAGCGTGGGAACCGAAAACCCGCGCACTTGAGCCGATAACGAAAGCCAATTCTCGCCCGGCCCTAGGGCGTCGAGTTGTCGGGCACCGGTTCAGACCGGTCGTCAATCCGGGCATGCTTCTTGACGAATTCGGCAAACTCGGCGAGTGGAATTGCCTGAGCGTGGCCGTCGGCGAAGCAGACATTGATCACCGCGTCCGCCCCGATGCCGCCTGGGTGGGCGCTCGAGAATGGTTGCCCCGAAATGCCCAGGCCACGAACCGCGTCTTCGTACTTGAGATCGACAGGCTGCATCCAGTGAACTCCAGATTGGGGAAGCTCAAATACTAAGATCGTGTCCCCCGCGCCTCCTGCACGCCTGATGTCCTTGGGGCCGCGCGACTTTGTTCCGGGGAACAAAGTGTTTGCACCGACGACAACGACGTAGCTGGTATGCGACGCGTCGTCCGGGTCGTTGGGGCAATGAAAGCCCCAGACCGGGAGCTCTTGGGCCAGGCGAGAGTTGTGCGGACCATTCCAGGCTTCACCCCAACGGTACTTGCGCGCAACGGCTGGCTGGTCCAAAAAGCCCACGATTGCGGCCCGCCAACTGTGCAGTGCTGTCTGTTTCTGATCGGGGAAGTAGGCAGGGGGAAAAACGTTCCCTCGGCTCGTATCGGCATAGTTGAGCAACGCAAGCCCAATATTCCGCACATTGTTGAGGCACACCGTCCTACGCGTAGCCGGCTTGCGCACGACCGCAGGGGTGGATAAAGAAATTACAATTACGGCGACGACGAGCGTCACGATTGCCCACGCTACGATCGTTGAAAACACCTTGTGCCCCGAAAGAGGCCGATAATCGGTCGACTCCTTCATGACCGCCTCACGAGCTCGAGCGAAGCAGAACCTCTGGACGCGACGATTGTCATAGACTTAGAGACCCGCTCAACGTCACCGTTCGTCTAATTTCCCCGTTCATTGACGCTCGCTTCGCTGCTGGGCTATATACCACCCAGACCTGTCCGAAACCCGGGCTGCCGCCATTCGTTGAGGCGGAAACGGGCTTTGGCGTTTGAGGAATAGGCCTGTCATGATTTCGGTTCGCCTCCCCGACGGCTCGGTCAAGGAATATGCCGACGACAGCAGCAGCCTCGACGTCGCCAAGAGCATCAGTCCGCGGCTCGCTCAAGCCGTGCTGGCGGCGAAGACCAATGGCGCGGTTGTGGATAGCGCGCGGCCGCTCAAAGAGGTTGCCGACGTCTCCCAGCCGGTCGATTTGCGGCTGCTGACCGATCGCGATGCCGAGGCGCTTGGCGTCCTGCGGCACTCGTGTGCTCACGTGATGGCCCGGGCCGTGATGCGACTTTATCCCAACGTCAACCTGGCGTTCGGGCCGACGCTGGCTAACGGCTTTTATTACGATATCGACTGCCCGCACAAAATCAGCGAGGAGGATTTTCCGCGGATCGAGGAAGAGATGCGGAAGATCATCAAGGATGCCGAGCCGTTCGAACGGTTCATTCTCGATCGGAAGGAAGCTCGCGAGTTTTGCGACGGGCTGCACCAGGAACTCAAAGTCGAGCACATCGACACCGGTCTGGCCCAGCATCCGACCGTCAGCTTTTATCGGCAGGGCGAATTCGTCGACCTGTGTCGCGGACCGCACATCCCGGATGCGGGGCGAATCAAAGCGTTCAAGCTCCTCTCGGTCGCCGGCTCGTACTGGAAAGGTGACGCGGCCAACCGCCAACTGCAGCGGCTTTACGGGACCGCGTTCTTCAAAAAGGACGAGCTGGACGCGTATCTCACTCAGGTCGAAGAGGCCAAGCGCCGCGACCACCGCGTGCTGGGCAAAAAGCTCGGCCTGTTTTCGATCAGCAACGACGTCGGGCAGGGGCTGATCTTGTGGATGCCCAAAGGGGCCACCGTCCGTTCGCTCCTGGAAGAATTCATCAAAAAGGAGCTTTTGGCCCGCGGCTACCAGCCCGTCTATTCGCCGCACATCGGCCGCGTGGAAATGTACGAGACCAGCGGCCACTTCCCGTATTATCGGGATGCCCAGTTCACTCCCCTGTTCGGGCACGATGCCGGGCAGCTCGTCGACTTTTGGATCCGTCAACTCACCGCGGGCAGCCTCTCTGCCGAGCAGGAAAAAAAACTGATCGCTGCAGCCGAGGTGATGGGGGCGAACCTCGACAGTTACCAGGCGGCCACCTCCAACGAGGAAAAGATCCAGTCGCTCAGGCGGTGGGAGCACGCGCACGAGCGCTACCTGCTCAGGCCGATGAATTGCCCGCACCACATCCAAATCTACAAGGCGGAGCCGCGCAGCTATCGCGATCTGCCCGTGCGTTTGGCCGAGTTCGGGACGGTCTATCGGCACGAGCAGTCGGGCGAGCTCAACGGCTTGTTGCGCGTCCGCGGCCTGACGCAGGACGACGCGCATCTGTTCTGCACCCCCGAGCAGGTTGAAGAGGAGTTCCGCGTCACCCTCGACCTCGTGAAATTTGTCCTGGAGGCGGTCGGCCTCGAGGACTACCGCGTGCAGCTCTCGCTCCGCGATCCCAAGAGCGACAAGTACGTCGGCAGCGACGAGAACTGGCACAAGGCGGAGGCGGCCCTGCGAAACGTCCTGCAGCGTTCCGGGCTGAAATTCGTCGCAGCGCTCGGCGAGGCGGCTTTTTATGGACCGAAGGCCGATTTCATGGTCCGCGATTGCCTGGGGCGCGAGTGGCAGCTCGGCACCGTGCAGCTCGACTACAACCTCCCCGAGCGGTTCCAGCTCGAGTACATCGGGGCCGACAATCACGCGCATCGCCCGGTGATGATCCATCGCGCGCCGTTCGGCTCGATGGAACGGTTCGTCGGAGTGTTGATCGAACACTTCGCGGGCGCGTTTCCGCTCTGGCTGGCGCCGGAGCAAGTCCGCGTCCTCCCGCTCTCCGACAAGTCGCTCGATTACGCGCGGCAGGTCGAGCAGCGCTTCCGCGAGGCCGGCTTCCGCGTCTCGATCGACGCCCGCAACGCCAAGGTGCAAGCGAAAATCCGCGACGCGCAACTCGATCTGATCCCCTATATGCTCGTCGTTGGCCCGAAAGAGGCAGAACAGGAGGCCGTCGCCCTTCGCGACCGCATCGACGGCGACCTCGGCACGATGCCGATTGCCGTCGCGATCGAGCGCCTGCGCGAAGAGGTCGCATCGCGTAAAATTCGGCAAGTCGCAAAATCATCATTCGCCGGCGTCGAGCAGGAGAGCGGCGAGCAGTTCGAATACTAGCGACGAAAACTCGAGTGAAACGATGAATGACGAAGCAAGCACGAAGCCAGAAGCACGAAACGCAAGCGTCTTTCCGTCGGGCTTAGGTCATTCGGGAATTCTTTCGTTATTCGTGCTTATCGAGTAAGCGGGGTCCTTCGGAGGCTGCAGCGTGACGGGCGCACAGCGTTTTCCTCCCGGGCCGCGACATGGCTTCTTCGACTTGTCGCTGGCGCGGCGCTTGCAGACCGAGCGACTCGACTATCCGCTTGAACTGGCACGCGCATACGGCGACTTCGCGCACTCCAAGTTGGGACCGCTGCATCTCTACTTCGCCAATCATCCCGACCTGGTGAAGGAGGTGCTCGTCACCCGGGGCAAAAACTTTCGCAAGCTGCCCCGCGTGCTTAAGGCGCTTCGCGACGTCGACGGCAACGGCCTCGTGATCAGCGAGGGGGATTTTTGGCTGCGGCAGCGCCGGCTCGTCCAGCCCGCCTTCAGCCCCAAGCGATTCGACGGGTACGCCAGGACGGTCGTCGACTGCGCGCAGCAGGCGGTCGATCGCTGGTCACCCGGCTCGCAGATCGACGTGCTGCCCGAAATGCGGCGACTGGCTCTCGCGATCGTCGCGCGGACTCTTTTCGGGGCCGAGGTCTCTGACTCGGAGGGTACACTCGGCTCAGCCGTCGAGACGATCTCCGAAATCGTCACCCGCGAATCGGGTCGCGTGATCCAGTGGCCGATCTGGGTCCCGACGCCCGACAATCGCCGCAAGCGTGGGGCGATTGGGGTTATTGACCGGGTGATCCGCGGGATCATTCGCGAGCGACGCCTCAGCGGCGAAGACCGAGGCGACCTGCTTTCGATGCTGCTGGCTGCCGTCGACGAAGAAGGGGACGGCACGGGCATGACCGACGAGCAAGCCCGCGACGAAGCCATCACTCTCTTCAACGCCGGTCACGATACGACCGCCTCGTCGCTGACTTGGACCTGGTATCTGCTGGCGAAGCATCCGGATGTCGCGGCTGCGGTCCGTGACGAAGCGTTGAATGTGCTCCAAAGCCGCGCGGCCACTTACGCCGATTTCCCGGCGCTCGCCTACACAACCTGCGTCGTCAAGGAATCGATGCGACTCTACCCGCCAACGTGGGTACTGATCCCCCGGGTCGCCACGCAAAAGGTGACGATCGGCGGTTACGAGCTGCCGAAGGGGGCCTGGGTCTACATCTATCCGTGGGTGCTGCATCGCGACCCCCGTTTCTTCTCGGATCCGGAGCGGTTTGAGCCCGAGCGATTCGGGCCGGATCGCGCCGCTTCGATTCCGCAGCACGCTTACATCCCCTTCGGCGCAGGGCCGCACGTCTGCATCGGCAACACCTTCGCCACGATGGAAATGGTCCTGACGCTGGCCACCATCGTCCCGCAATGCCGCTTGACGCTGCCGGCCGATCATTTGCCGGTCGTGCCCGACGCGCTCATCGCCATCCGCCCGCGCGATGGGCTGACACTGCGCGTCGAGCAGAAGAAGCATAAAGGCCTTGTGGGTGCGACGGTTTAGCGCTCAAGAGGGCGGGATCATCATGTTGGCACTGTCCAGAGCGCTATGGATTCTTGCAGGCACGATCGCGTACCTCGGACTGGCGATCGCCGGGTGGGGCGGGATTCGCCCATTTTTCGCGCACGCTCCGCTGGTCGCGCTGACCATCGTGCTTGTCGCGGTATCGACTGTTGCGTTTTTTGCTGGCGGGAACGTAAGCACCGGTGAGCGCGAGGATCGTTCCAATCGCTGGGTTCTCATCGTTTTTACGGTGATCGGACTGCTGCTTGGATACCTGCCCGCCTATACGGATCGCGAAGAATTCTGGACTCTCGACGGCGAAACGCTGCGTTGGATCGGCGTGGCGCTCTTCGGCTTGGGCACCGTCCTGCGGATTTGGCCCGTGTTTGTCCTTGGCAACCGCTTTAGCGGCCTGGTTGCCATTCAGCAGGGGCACGCCCTCGTGACGACGGGCCCTTACCGCTTCATTCGCAATCCGAGCTATCTGGGATTGCTCGTTGGCTCGCTTGGCTGGGGATTGGCATTTCGCGCAGGCGTGGGCGTTTTGCTCACGGCGCTGCTCATTCCTGCGCTGGGCGCCCGGATACGGGCGGAGGAACGGCTGCTTGGCGCGCACTTCGGCGCCGAGTACGAGGCCTATCGCGCGCGCACCTGGCGCTTGATTCCCGGACTGTATTGATCTTTCGACGGTATTGATCTCGACAGCCCGCGGCGGCTACTTGCCTGGGGCTTTCGCAGCCGCGCCTTCGGTTGATTGTGAATTGGGCGTGCTCTCAGAGGCTTCCGGCGTCGCTTTGGAAGCGTCGCTGTTGCCGAAGTGCTGCCGCATGATGGACGCGAGAACGAGCGCCACGAGCAGGACCAGAGTAATGCCGATCGCGCTCCATAGAGTGGACGGTTTGAGCTTCTCGTCGAGCGGCGCGCTGGGGTCGAATCGCGACTTGACCTCGCAGGCGCGCGGATGCCGGGGCTGAATCTTCAAGAGCGCCTCGGCTGTCTCGAGGGCCGTCGACCGGTCTTCGCGGCGTACGGCCTCGTCGATGGAAACGACCAGGGCCGCAATCTGGTCGACGGTGCTGCGCGCGTCGGCAAGCAGCCCTCCTAGCCGCGCCGGACGCTGGTCCTCGGGAATCTGCTCGATCTTCTCGACTACTTTCTCGTACTGGCGCAAGTCGAAGAGCCGGCGCGCCGACTTTTCAACGTCGACGAGTTCCTCTTCGCTCAGCGATCGTTTTGCCAGGAACTGGACGGCCAGTGACTGGCGCCTCTCTTTGGCGGCCGCGCGCTCGGCCGACACGGGTGCGCTGGCCTTCGCCGGCGCGGAGGTCGCTGTCGGCTTCGCGTCCGGATCCTCAAGGATCGCTTCCAGCTCGGCAGCAACCTCGCCCAAAGAGGCAAAGCGATCTTCCGGCGCCTTGGCCATCATCTTGAGGCACGCCGCGTTGATCCGCGGGTGCAGGTCGGTCCGCAGCTCGATCGGAGGGAGAGGCTCCTTGACCAGAGCCTGCGCGATGATGGCCATCGACGACCCGCGAAACGGCAACCGCCTCGTCAACAATTCGTAAAGGACCACGCCCAGGCTGTATTGATCGGTCGCGGGGCCAATCCGGTCGATATCGCCTTCAATCTGCTCGGGCGACATGAAGGCCGGGGTGCCTACGAGGATGCCCGATTGCGTGAGACGGACGTTGTCCGGCCCCGTCATTTGCCTGGCCAGCCCGAAGTCCATCACGATCGGCTCGCCATGCTTGTCGAGCATCACGTTGGACGGCTTCAAATCACGGTGCACGATTCCGTGCTCGTGTGCCTCGTGCAACGCCTGCGCGATCTTGCGGCCAATCGTCAGGATTCGCTTCACCGGCTGGAGTTCCTCGGCCTCAATCAGTGCGGCGAGCGATTGGCCCTCGATATAGGCCATCGTGATGAAGGGCTTTCCGTCGATCTCACCAAAGTCGTAGATCGGGCAGATGTTGGAGTGTCGCAACGCCGCGGCGGCCCGCGCCTCGCGATGGAAGCGCTGCAACAAGTCGCTGTCCTGATCAAATTGCGGCGTCTTCAGAGCGACTTGCCGATCGAGCTGCGTATCGATCGCCAGGTAGACTGTCCCCATCGCCCCGCGACCGAGGATCCGCACGATGCGATAACGCCCCAGTTGAGCGCCAGGGGGCAAAGTGTTGACGGCCGGCCCAAAACTACTGTGGGCGGAGGGGGGAAGCGTGTCTCCGTGCCGTGCAAAGGCGCCGGTCGAGCCCCCGGTCAGCTCGTGAGCCGGCGATTGCGCGGCGTGCAACCGCCGCTCGTCCTCTCCGGCAATCGCTGAGCGCAGGCGGTCCGCGATGTGGGGATTCTGGGCGATGAACTCCTCGCGATCGACGCGCACGCCCCGATCGAGCAGATCGAAGTATTCGCGCACGGCGGCGAGGATCCGCTGATCCTGCTGTTCCGCGTGGGCCGATTCGTCGCTCACCGCTGGGCTCTTGGGGGCCTCAAAGTCGTCCGCTCGAGATTCAACTCATCGCCGAGTCCCAAGGCGCACAGTACATCGTGGCGTTCGTTGATTCAACGAATTTCCTCTCCTCGGCCGTCTCTAGCGCTATGAGACGATTGCGGGTCGCGAAAAGCCACATGAATTCAGCCGGCGTTAAGCCATTGCGTCCGAGAGCTTGCGCAGGCGTCGATGCTGAAAAAATTCGTTTGCTGGCCGCACGGGGCGCGTTAGCATGGCCAGCGGTCCTGCGGTCAATCGTCGTTGAGGAATTGGAGGAACACCCATGCTACGTCGACACGGCTTTTTTGCGAGATTCCTGTTGATCAACGTTGGCATCTTCCTCGGCGGCGCCGTCTGCCTGGCGTCGGACGAGGGGCCGGGCGGCGCGAGTCAGGACGTTCCGCTCCCGGTCCTTCGAGCCGCACTGCGCGGAAGGGGAGTCGCCGCATCGAGCGAACACAAATTCCCCGAATGGAGCAAGGTGATCGAGGGCTGCAAGGAAATCGACGGGCTCTTCCCGCTGTATTTCAATCAAAAGGACGAAAAGCTGTTCATGGCCATCAACCAGAGGCAGTTCGAGCAAGAATTGCTTCTGCCCATCTCGATCGCCCGCGGCGCGGGAATGATGTACTTGGGGGGTGAGACCCTGAACTTCGGCAACCAATGGGTCATCAGTTTTCGCCGGGCGGCCGACCGGATCCTGGTAGTCCGCCGCAACGTGAAGTTCCGGGCCGACGCCGGCTCGCCCCAGGCCGATTCGGTCAAGGTGACCTACAACGACAGCATCATCGCGTCGCTGCCCATCAAGAGCGAGCAGGGGCCGATGGTCCTCGTCGACCTGGGCGATCTGCTCATGACCGATCTGGCGGGGATCGGAGTGCATCCCGATCGCGCCCGCAGCACCTGGGCCAAGGTCAAAGGTTTTCCCGAGAACATCGAGATCGAGGTCGCCGCCGT
>DASPSM010000535.1:0-7916 GCA_035623955.1 Planctomycetaceae bacterium | reverse complement strand
GGCTGCGACGAATGCCTCGGAACAACTGGGACAGCGGATTGTTTTGCCCAAGCCGTGCGGAGTCATCATCCGCATCGTTGCGGAACAATGGGGACAAGAAACTCGAATCTCGTCGGTCATCGACGTGGCCCGCGATGGCTTGGACTACGAACTTTCGATCCGATTCTCACCTTGCCGTTGATTTGAACGGAAATCAAGAACCGCTTACGGCGTGCGCCGCTCGCCCCTGCCTTTTCTGCTCCACGCGCTTAACCGCACTGCCAAAAGAGACGGCCCTCGGGAACCGGTGAAGCGTCTCTGAGAAAGAGATAGGCCGTTCCGTCGTCCCCGAAATTAGGTCCCGCTGCGCAGTGCGTGCGTCCCGCCCCGCGGTCGGGATCGGTCCAAATCCACGATTCCTCGGTCGCCGGCGGAACAAAGAAGCTGTGGTAGCAGCTGAGCTGTCCGACGAATCTCCAACGAGGGCCAGGGGCTTCGGAGGGGTTTTGGATCCAGGCGGGGACTCCTCCGAGCCGGGTGATCCCGGAAACCGAGTCGAGCGTCTCCTCGGGGAGGGCAAAATACTTGTCGTCGTCGAAGAACGACGGAACCAGGCTTTCAGGTAGCCCATCCTCGCGCTGGAACCATCCGACGACTCGCAGTTCGTGCTCCAGCTCAGGTTCGTCGGCTGGAAGCGACGACATTTGATCGAGAAGCGCTTCGGGTTCGAGCACAAAGCATGCATTGGCACCCGAGCCTGCTTCCCAGGTGGAGCACATGCCCGGATCGTGATTGCATTGAAACACGAACAGCACGCGTCCCGCCCGGCCCAGATTCAGTCGAACCGGATCGTGCAGCAACTGGGCCAGCAGGCTCTGCGAGTGTCCGCAATCGGAGCACTTGGGCCAGTCGTCAGATTTCAGGCCCCAGGGAATCCCGCCAAATTTGTCTTCGACCGACCTTTGCGGAGGAAGCTCGGTCGCCAGGCGGATATCGGGAACAAAGTATTTCATCGCGCGGGCTCCGTCTTCGGGGTGGTTCAGTCGGGTCTCCAGCGTTTCGCGGCATGCGGCACCTCAACCACATTCGGGGTGAACCGCACCGGGTGCAGGGGCATGCCCCTGCCGCTCGTCTTTGGCGGGACGCATCATTAAAGAGGCGGTCGCTTCTGCGGGGGATTTTTGCTCGAAGAGGACGGCATAAACTTCGGCCGCGATCGGCATTTCGATGCCGCGCTGGCGGGCCAGTTCGACGACGCTGCGCGTCGTGGTGACGCCTTCGGCGATTCCGCTCATCTCGGCGACGATCTGATCCAGCGCCTGCCCTTTGCCCAGGCACTCGCCGACGTGGCGGTTGCGGCTGTGGCGCGAAAAGCAGGTAGTGACCAGGTCGCCCAGTCCGGCCAGGCCGTTGAAGGTTTCCGCCTCGGCGCCGAGCGCGGTGCCGAAGCGGATCATCTCGACGAGGCCCCGCGTCACAAGCCCGCTCTTGGCGTTGTCGCCATAGCCGAGGCCGTCGCAGATTCCGGCGGCGATGGCGATCACGTTCTTGATCGCTCCGGCCAGCTCGACGCCGACGATGTCTCGATTCGTGTAGACGCGGAAGCGGTCGGTGTTGAACAGGGCCTGCACACGCTCGGCGAGCTGCCTTTCGGCCGAGGCGGCGACGACTCCGGCCGGCATCCGGCGGGCGATTTCTTCGGCGTGACTGGGGCCGCCCAGAGCCGCCACCGGGCGCGGGCCGAGCACGTCGAGAATGATCTGGCTGGGCCGCATCAGCGTGCCGATCTCCAATCCCTTGGCGACGCTGACCACTGGCAATCCCACGGGGATTCGGCTGGCGAGCGGGGCAAGCGTGTCGCGGAGAAACCGCGTCGGGATGGCGGCTACGATCAGCTCGGCCTGGTCGACGACTTCGGAAACTTCGCTCGACACGCGCACGCCGCCGGGGATCTTCACGCCGGGGAGCAGTTTGCGGTTTTCTTGATCGCGAAGAAGCTCGGCGGCCCGTTCGGGAGTTCGCGTCCAGAGCCGAACGTCCGAGCGAGACCGTTCCGAAAGGAGCACGGCACAGGCCGTCGCCATGCCGCCGCTGCCCAGGATGGCAATTCGTTGGGTCATCTTGGGTTCGACAACGAGGTGCTATTCCGACAACGGTGGATCGCCTGCGGATTCGGAATAACCGGTTTTTTGATCGGAAACCGCACGCGTTGATTTAACGTTGCAATGTCGATCGGGGGGCCGCGTTTGCCGGGCGAAAAGAGTTTGCTCGGGCCTCGATTCGAGTCTACATTTTCACGACTGCGTGCCGACAGATGCTAGGGGCGCTCGCCGGAGCGACCGGATTGCAGTCGTTCCTCGGGCAGGTTGGCGGCAGAGCGCTTTGAGGTATCGTAAATGGAACCGGGACTCGAACAAAAGCCGGCCCCGTTCGTCGACCGTCGCGAGATTCCCGCGACTGCGTGGACCAACGGTCTGGAACGCCGCCAGTTCTCCAACGCCTACGACTCTTCGCGTACAGAAGTCAACGAGCTGGCGATGGCGGTCGACCAGTACAAGTTACGGCACCGTCGGCGGTTCATCACGTTTGAAGAGCTGTACGACGTGATCGCCAGCCTGGGCTACCACAAATAAGTGGCCTGCGGCGCGCGTAACCGCTCGTTGGCCGTTGCAATCCTTGCCGCGACCCCCGCACGCGTGTCAGCCTTGACCGCGTCCGCTGGCTTTTGCGAGCGACCGGGCTTTTCCAGATTGGTCGCTTTATCACGGCTGTTTGGCTGGCCGGGACCACTCATTTGGCCCGCCGGTTCTTGACAAAATCCCTCGGCCCGGCCGCATTTTGGCCGCTTGAACGAGGTCTGCCTCAAGAATTCGGCGAATTTTGCCCGATGGAGCGGCGATTTGGGCCGAGTTGACGTTGACCTGTTGGCGATCTTCGGCGAAATTCCCCCCCTCATTTCTCAAACTCGAAGCAGCCCCTTCCAGGCTCATATCAATCTCACGCAATCCGTAGGCGGGCCGCCGACACGGAATTCCGCGAATTGAAACGCTCGCACGCCCCATCGCACGATCGTCAATTTGTTCCCGCAAGACAGGTCACGACGTGAAATCACTGCTCACCGTCTGCGTACTGATCGTCTCGGCCGGCGCCCTGCTTGCCGACGACAATCCCATCCCTCAAAGCACTCCGGCTCCATACGTTGGTTCGCCCCTCGAACAATCAGTCGACGGGCTGGTGACAGCTTCGGCGATGGTCCCCGGCCAGGAAGCGATGGCTCCGCCAGTAGTCGTCGGACCCGATGGGACGCCGGCCGCGTCGCAGTTCCAGCCGCCCCTTTTGGCGCAGCCAGGCCCGGGGCAACCGGGATGTCCTACGTGCGGACAGACGCCGACTTACGCGCCTCCCGGTTATCCCGCGCCGATTATGGGCGCACCGGCTCCGGCCGGCGGAGTCGTGGCCGGCTGCGCGGGCAATCCCTTCACCTATCCGTCGCTGACGCCCGACGTCACCATGGTTCCCACGACGCCCCAGGGGCCTTTGCCCAGTCGGCCCGGTTGGGTGCAGCAGTACCAGATCGGCGGCATGCCCTTCTCCGAAGCCAAAGACGGTTGGGGGCACTTCGCCGAAATGACGTTCGACCTGAACTGGAAATACGTCGCGCCGCTCTACCCGGCGCCGGTGATCTTCTCGTTCGCTCAGCAGTACGACCTGAGGTTGCTCGAAGGCCCATCGAGTCCGGTCGGCATTCCGAACACGAACCTGCCCGGTTCGCTCAATCGCGTCGGCTGGGATTTCGAATTGAAGACGGCCCTGCCCCAAGCATGGAACGCGGTGATCGGTTTCAACCCCTCGATCGACAGCGATTTTCAAAAGACCTTGAGCAAATGGGCTTTCGACTGGGACGGTCGGGCCGCCGTGCTCTACACGCCGCAGCCCGACCTGACCTTCGTGATCGGATTCATGGAATGGGACCGGATCACGGCCCGATTCCTGCCTTGGGCCGGCCTGATCTATCGCCCGAGTCCTTATTGGCAGTTCGACCTGGTCTTTCCCCAGTTCCGCATCGCCACGTTCGTGTGGGATGAATGGGGCTTCAAGACGATGCTGTATGGGCGGATCGAATACCACTCCGAGGCGTACGAGATCTACAACCCCGTGCTGCAGGAACGCGATCAGGTGGCCCTCACGGACTGGCGGGCCTTGCTCGGCGTCAACAAAGAGCGGGGCGACTTCGACTACTTTTTCGAGGGCGGTTGGATCTGGCACCGCGACGCCGACTTCCGCGTCGCTCCGCAGGGATTCGAAGTCTCAAGCGGCGTGATCGTCCAGGGCGGCATCCGGTTCTGAGAACGCCAGCTAACGGGCGGGCTTCGTCGTTCGCGTTCGGTGTGCCGGCGTCCGTCTGAGACGGACTTTTCAGGCCCTGCGGAAACCCTTGCGCATCACAAGGCGCAGCTTACGCCGCGCGGCTGGCGTCGGCTTCGGTGGGGGGTTCCAGCGGGGCCTGTTGGCCGAGTTGGATCAACAGTCCGCGGATGATCCGCTCGACTTCAATTTTCTCGCCGACCCACTGCTCGCGCTGCGCGTGGAGCTGTTCCTCGCGGACTCGAAGCGCGGTCGCCTCTTCGGAAAGGACCTGTCGCCGGCGTTCGAACTCTTCGCGCCGTTCCTTGGCCGCGACGGCCGCTTCCTGGGTCGCCTGCGCGAGCTCGTGCCGCTGTGATTGGACGGAGGCTTGCAACAGGGCGAATTCTTTCTTGTCGCGTTCGAGCGCGTCGCGGGCCTGCTGCGTGTCGTCCTGCAGGCGGCGTTGCGTTTCCGCGGCCCGGCGCTTGGCTGTCTCGGCGCCGGCCGCTTCGGAAAGCTGGGCCCAGACCTCTTCGATGGCCATCCGCATCTCGAGCGTCGCCCGATGCGTTTCCTCGAGTTCGGCCCGCAGCCCTTCAAGACGCTCCCGACGCTTGTCCAAGCGGTCGCTCTCGGCGGCGACGAGCGTTTCGCGCCGCTCCAGCTCGGCTTCCCGCTCTTGCCGCGCCTGCGTCCAGGCGTCGCGTTCGCGGGCCAATTGCTCCTCGCGGCTTTTCAGCTCGGCTTCGCGGGTCTGGCGCTGGTCGGACTCGAGCGCTTGCTCCCGGGCCAGCGACTGCTCGCGCTCTTCGACGATCCCGCGGACGTGGTTGAGCTGGTCGTAGCGCTGCCGCCAGGCTGCTTCCCGCTGTTCCAGGTCGGCCCGATCGGCCTGATGCTGCCGGCGCAACTCGTTCTGTGCGGCCTCGACTTCCTGCCGGGCTTTCTGCAGGTGTTCCTGCTGGAAGCGGACGCGGTTTTCCAGCAGGTTCCGCTCCTGTTCGAGGCGGGCCAATTGCTCGCGGTGCTGGTCCTCGAGCTTTTTCTGTTCGTCGCGCAGGCTCTGCTCGCGGGCCTCGACCCGCTGCTTGAGATCCTCTTCGATGCGGGAACGGACAGCGTCCAGCTCGCGGCGAGAGGTTTCGATCTCTTCCCGCACGGCGGCGCGCTCGCGCTCGATTTCCTCGATCTGAATCCGCTTGAGCTCGCCGAGCTCTTCGGAAAACCGGCGCTTATCGGTCTCGAGCCGTTCGCGATCGGCCGCCAGCGATTGCCGGGCCGCCAGATCTTGTGCCTCGAGGGCTTCTCGCTCGCGGCGCAGCTCGTCGAATTCGCGCCGCTGCACCGCTTGCAAGTCTTCCTGGGCACGCTCGGAGGCCGAATGGACGACTTCGCGGCGTTTGTTCAGCTCTTCCTCTTCGAGCGCGCGCTGGCGATTCCAGACGTTCCGCTCGGCTTCGAGCGTGGCGCGCTCGGCGGCAAGCTGGGCGTCGATCTGATTCCGCAGGGCCGTCCGCTCGCTTTGGAACTGCGCTTGAAGTGTCCGGACCATCTCCTCGCGTTCGCGGCGGCGTTTTTCGATTTCCTCGGCGAGCGCCCGGCGCTCTTGCTGCAAGGCCACCTGCGTCTGCTGGATCGAGATTCGCTCGATCTCCAGTTCGCGCTCGACCACCGCCCGCAGGCCGGCCCGCTCCGACGACATCTGGTCGCGCAGCCCGAGCACCAGCCGCTCTTGTTCCTCCAAATCGCTGACGAGCGCTTCGCAGGCGTTAATCTTCTCGTTGAGGGCTGCTTCGTGGGCCTTGCATTCGGCCTGGCGCTTGAGCATGTCCTCTTCGAATTCCTGGACCCACATGCGGGCGTTGCGCCACTCCTGATCCAAAAGCGCGTGCTGCTCGTGCAGGGCCGACTCGCGCCGCTCCAGATCCTGGCGTTCGTTGCGGAGGTGGGCGGCAATCTGCCCCGTCTGGCGGAGGACTTCCTCCTCACGCCGCGAGAAATGTCCGGCGCGGGGGTCGGTCTGCCCGCCGGGCAACGGCTCGACCGAGGATCCGCCGACCTTGTCGCCGGTGGAAACGCGGTCGGCGAGACTCCGCGGAGGCGTCTGAGCGTGCGCGGAGTCGACCCGTTGCCGGATAGTCTCAGATTCGGCGTCGCTTGCCGGCTCAGCCATTTCCGTCGCGTCGAGCAGCTGGCCGGCCAGACGCCGCAAGAAGGACGTGGTGGGGCTGGCCGGCAATGGAGGCGATGTCCGGTCGCGATTGCTGCGAACGGGATCGCTCATCTGGGAGTCCTTTCCCCTCGGTCGCGAGCCTCGGACCGACCGAGCCGATCCATCGGCTCGGTGAGACGTCGCCCCTTCTCAGACGGCCTTCTTGCTGACGTCGGCGTGATTATTCAGCAGCGAGACGAGCTTATCCTTAGGGACCAGTCCCACCTGCCGATCAACGTCCTTGCCGCCCTTGAACAGAATCACGGTGGGGATGCCCTGGATGTTGTACTTGGTGGGAGTGTCTCTGTTCTCGTCGACATTCATCTTGCCAATCCGGACCTTGCCGGCAAACTCGCCCGCGAGTTCCTCGATCGTTGGAGCCAGGCGCAGGCACGGTCCGCACCAGGAGGCCCAAAAGTCGACAAGCACCGGTTCACTCGACTCGAGCACTTCGGTCTTGAAGTTCGCGTCGGTGAATTCTTGAAGTCCGTGAGCCATTGATTGTTCCTATTCTTTTTCTTTAATCAACGCGGCTCGATTCGCGCACCCAAGTCTCGCGGCCCGTGGGGAGACAAAATGTCCCTCGCGAACACGACTGCCGCCTGGTTTTCTTCGGTTTTCTCGCGGGGATTATAGAGGAATCGTCTAGTGTGTCAACAAATCCGTGCCGCAGCCAATCGTCGTAAAGTTTTTGTGCTTCGAGGGATTCGGCCGCTCGCCCCGCGCCGGACGGGCTCGTGGTTGTTTCCCGAATTGGCTCCCAGTAGGCTCAATCCCCAGCCACGGCAACAGAGGTAAGTCCGTTGCCCGACACGCCAGACGATTCGCGCGCGGAGGAATGGGTGAGCGAGACTGGTGACGTTCGTCCGCTGCTTGCTCCGCCGGTTACTCCTCTGGGGCGGCCCATTCGACTGGGGGTGCTGATCTCGGGAGGGGGCTCGACGCTCGCCAATTTTCTGAGATGCCGGGGCGAGGGCCTTCTCGACGCCGAGTTCCCGCTGGTGATCGCCAGCCGACCCGACTGTGGCGGGCTGCAAATCGCCAAAAGCGCCGGGATTCGCGCGGAAGTCGTCTCGCGAAAGGACTTTAAGAGCACGGACGAGTTCAGCGAGCGAATCTTTTCGTTGCTTCGCGAAGTCCAGGTCGATCTGGTCACCCTGGCCGGATTCTTGTGTCTGGTTCGCATCCCGTCCGACTTCGCCAATCGGGTGATGAACATCCACCCGGGGCTGATCCCCTCCTTTTGCGGCAAGGGCCTCTACGGAATGAAGGTGCATGAAGCCGTGCTTGCCCGCGGCTGCAAGGTCAGTGGCTGCACCGTGCACTTCGCCGACAACGTCTACGATCATGGCCCGATTATCGTCCAGAAGGCTGTCCC
>DASPSM010000503.1:0-5984 GCA_035623955.1 Planctomycetaceae bacterium | reverse complement strand
ATCGGCAGCGGACTCGCAGGGCTGACCGCGGCCAACACGCTTGCCCGCGCAGGACATTCGGTGCTCTTACTCGAGCATCACTACCAGTTGGGCGGGATGGCGACGTGGTTCAAGCGGCAAAACGGCCACATCTTCGACATTTCGCTGCACGGTTTTCCGTACGGAATGATCAAGAGCTGTCGGAAATACTGGACGCGCGAGATTGCCGACTCGATCGTGCAGCTGAAAGGGATCCGCTTCGAGAATCCGCAGTTCTCGCTGCAGACGACCTTCGATCGCAAGGATTTCACGCGGCAGTTGACGACTCGCTTCGGCGTCGCTCCACAGGTCGTCGAACGGTTCTTCGACACGGCCCGCGGGATGAACTTTTACGACGACCAGACCAGGACGGTCCGGGAGCTGTTCGATGAGTTTTTCCCGGGCCGCGACGACGTCGTTCGGCTGTTGATGGAGCCGATCACCTACGCCAACGGATCGACCCTGGAGGATCCCGCGATTACTTACGGGATCGTCTTCTCGAACTTCATGCAGAATGGCGTCTATACGTTCGAGGGGGGAACCGACCGGCTGATCGGCCAGATTCGCGACGAGCTGGTCAGAAACGGGGTCGAAGTGCGAATCCGCTGCCTGGTCGAAAAGATCGAGGTCGACTGTGGTCGGCGGGCGACGGGCGTCATCGTCAACGGCCGGCGCATTGGTGCGCGAGCGATCGTCTCCAACGCCAACCTCAAAACGACCATTCTCAAGCTCGTTGACCCCGAGCATCTCGACGCGGCGTTCGTCGAGGAGACGCGGGCCGTGCGGCTCAACAATAGCAGCTGCCAGGTTTACATGGCGCTTAAGCCGGGCGTCGGCTTCGATCCGTGCGGCGACTTACTGTTCCATTCGGAGCACCGCGGGTTCGATATCGACGCCATGCTCAGCCGACAGATCAGCAGCCGCACATTCTCCTTCTACTACCCGCAGACGCGCCCGGGAAGCGACCGGCACGTCGTCGTCTCATCGACCAACGCCAACTACTCCGATTGGGCCACCTTGTCTGAAGAGGACTACCGCGCCTCGAAACGGGACCTGGAGCAGTCGACGCTCGACTGTCTCGAGCGCTACGTGCCGGACATCCGAGAGAAGGTCGACCACGTGGAAGCGTCCACGCCGCGAACCTTTGAGCACTACACGCGGCACCTGCAAGGCGCCTCGTTCGGGACGAAGTTCGAGGGACTCAAAGTCAGCAAACAGCTTCCCGAGCAGGTGGCCGGATTGTTCCACTCGGGCTCGGTCGGCATCATCATGTCGGGCTGGCTGGGAGCGATGAACTACGGCGTGATCGTCGCCAACGAGGTCGACAAGTACCTGACCCCCGCCGTCGCCAGCGTGTAACGAGCCGCACACGAAGTAAGCCGTAGTCACAGGCGGCTGTTGCAGGCTAGTTGCGTTGGCGCCGAAAAAAATGTGACGCGGCTAGCCGCGAGAAAATCTGCCGCTTACGCCGGGCGCGGCTCCTTAAGAGGGCGATCGCAGACAATGGGCATGAATCGCGAAGAAATCGAGCGGCTCATCCCCCATCGACCGCCGTTTCTCTGGATCGACGAAGTGATCGAGAACTCACCCACGAGCGTGCACGCTCGAAAGTTTCTCGACCCGGCGCTCGACGTTTTTTCGGGGCACTATCCGGGGTTTCCTGTCCTGCCTGGAGTGCTCGTGTGCGAGGCGACCTTGCAAGCCGGAGCGCTCTTGATCGCCACGCTTGAATCGGGCGCCGGGGGCCGCGTGCCCGTCGTCGGTCGGCTTAACAACGTCAAATTCCGTCGAATGGTCCGGCCCGGCGAAACTCTGGACATTTACGTCGAGTTGACCGAAAAAGTCGCCAGCGCTTGGTTCTTACGCGGCCGCACCGAAGTCGACGGTCAGACAAGCTGCTCGTTGGAATTCGCCTGCACGCTCGCGAACCCGGCTGACTGACCTAGCTGGAAGCCGATTTGGGGCTGCCAACGGACGCGCGTGCCTGGCGGCGTCTCTGTTCCAGCAAGCTCAACCAGGCGCTCATGCCTTCGCCCGTCTTGGCCGACACCGATAACACCTCCATTCCGGGGCGGACAGCCTGAATGTTCTTAAGGGCCGCATCGGCGTCGAACTCAACGGCCGCCGACAGGTCGGCTTTGGTGATTAGCGACACGTCGGCCGTGTTGAAGATCGTGGGATATTTGAGCGGTTTGTCTTCGCCTTCGGTGACCGAGAACAGGACGATCCGCAGTGCCTCGCCCAAGTCGTAGCTGGCCGGACAGACGAGATTGCCAACATTCTCGATGAACAGAAAATCGAGATCGGCCAGCGACCAGTGTTCGAGTGCCGTACGCACCATTTCAGCTTCCAGGTGGCAGACCGTGCCCGTGGTGATCTGCCGCACTGGGACTTGGGCACGCGCCAGGCGCTGGGCGTCGTTGTCTGTCGCTAGGTCTCCCACCAGCGCGGCGACCCTGTATTCCTCGCGCAGCATGAGCAACGTCTTTTCGAGGAGCATCGTTTTCCCCGACCCGGGGCTCGAGACGAAGCTCACCGTAAAAACGCCGGCCTCCTCGAACCGCTGACGCAGGGCGCGGGCGGTGACGTCGTTCTGCTTGAGGATCTTGTTGCGAATTTCGACGATTCGGGTTTGCGCAGTCATGTTTCTTCGATCTCGAGCGCCGTGACCTCGAGCTCGCGCCCGCCACGGACATCAGACGACGGCACTCCGCAGCGGGAGCAACAAAACGACGGCAGCGATTCAAATGCCTGAGGCCAGTCGAGCGTCGTGTCGATTTCGCAGCTCGGACAACGGATGACGACCGGGGTCTCTTCGACAACGAGCCGAGCCGCGGCCAGTGGCGAATCTTCCCGCGCGAGCTCGAACGCCGATTGGAGCGCGGATTTCACTACGCCAGAAAGCCGCCCGATCCGCACGTACACGGTGCGAATTACGACGTTTCCCCGCTTTTGGCTCTCCGCTGCCGCGAGGTCGATGATGCTGCAAACGATCGAAAGTTCGTGCACGCTTTCGGCTTTCTCCCCGGGGCTGACGTTCACATCATCTCGATTTTGACATATTGGGCGATTTCCGGCGCCATGCTCACCACGCCCGCGGCGACGACGCCCCGCGATCAAGCGCGGCCGATTGGTGCGTGGCCAATTGTTAGCGAACAATCAACAAATTCGCGGGAGTTGTTCTCCTGCCAACATCGTGACGACGCGGTCTCCTCCGATGACCGATCGCATGATGACCATCCCAGGATGCTCGGCGACGACTTCACCGACGAGGGCGGCATTCTGCCCCAGAGGATGCTGTCGCATGACACTCAAGACCTGTTCCGCGCGCTCGGGGGGCACGACGGCGATGAGCTTGCCTTCATTCGCCACATAAAGCGGATCTAAACCAAGCATTTCACATGCCGCGGCCACTTCGGGGCGAAGGGGAAGGGACTGCTCTTTCAGACGAACGCCAACCTTCGAGGCGCTCGCCAGCTCGTTGAGCGCGCTCGAGACACCGCCACGAGTTGGATCTCGCATGCAGCGAATTTCCGGACAGGCGTCCAGCATGACGCGAGTCAGATCATGGAGCGGTGCTGAATCGCTCTCGAGGACCGTCTCGAACTCCAATCCCTCGCGGACCGACATGATGGCAATGCCGTGATCGCCGATCGTCCCGGAAATCAGGACTTTGTCCCCCGGGCGGGCGTTACGGATCGAAAGTTGGCGGCCAGCCGGGACCAACCCGATGCCCGATGTCGTGATGAAAATCAAATCCCCCTTGCCATGGTCGACGACCTTGGTATCACCCGTAACGAGTTGCACACCCGCTTCGCGGCACGACTCGGCCAGCGAGGTGACGATCTTTCGCAGGTCGTCCATCGACAGGCCTTCCTCGAGAATGAAGGCTGCCGAGAGAAACAGCGGAGTCGCGCCGCCGACAGCCAGGTCGTTCACCGTCCCGTGTACGGCCAGGCGGCCGATGTCGCCGCCCGGAAAAAAGAGGGGACGAACCACGAATGAATCGGTGGTGAAAGCCAATCGCGGGGCCGGGTGGCCGTTGCTCGCCAAGCCGCCGGTGGCTCCGAAGGGGATCGTCGCCTGATCTTCGAGCGCCGAGAGAATTGAGTTCCCCAGCTCGGGCAAAAAGACGCGCCGGATCAAGTCTGCCGTCAGCTTCCCCCCGCTGCCGTGCCCCAACAGAACGTGCTCGTAGTCGCTCAGCGGCAGCGGGCAGCTCATGTGGTCGAAGTCGACGTCGAGTGGATCGCTCATCATGTCGGCCGTTAAATCGAGAGTTCAAACGGGGACCGGGGCCGTGCCGCGAAAGCGGCCGTAGTTGTAGTACGCGGCACACGCACCTTCGGAGGAAACCATCGTCGCGCCAAGTGGCCGCTCGGGGGTGCACGTCTTGCCGAAGGCCGGACATTCGTGCGGCTTGCGGATCCCCTGGAGGATCAGCCCGCTGATGCAGACGTCCGATTCAAGCACTTGGAGCTGCTGCACAGAAAAACGCGTTTCGGCGTCGTACTCGGCGAATTCGGGGCGCAGTTCGAGGCCGCTTTGCGGTATCGTGCCGATGCCACGCCATTTGCGGTCGCCGATCTTGAATACCTCCTCAACCAGCCGGCGGGCGGGGGCGTTGCCCTCGCGCCTTACGGCCCGGGCGTATTGGTTGTTGACGCCGACTTTGCCCGCCTCCAGCATGCTCACGCAGCGATAGACCCCCTCGAGCAGATCGAGCGGCTCGAAGCCGGTCACGACGATTGGAATCTGAAACTCGGCCGCCAGTGGCTCGTACTCCTCGTAGCCCATCACGGCGCAGACGTGACCGGCACCCAGGAAGCCCTGTACGCGGTTGGTCGGCGACGACAGTATCGCCCGCATCGCCGGCGGAACAAGGACGTGCGAAACCAGAACGGCGAAGTTCTTGATGCCGCGACGCTTCGCCTGTTTTACCGCCATCGCGTTGGCCGGCGAAGTCGTCTCGAAACCAACGGCGAAGAAGACCACCGTCCGGTCGGGGTTTTGTTCAGCGATTTTGAGGCAATCGAGGGGCGAATAAACGATCCGCACATCGCCGCCGGCTGCTTTCACCGCGAACAGGTCGCGCTGACTGCCGGGGACCCGGAGCATGTCGCCGAACGAGCAAAAGATCACGTCGGGCCTGGCGGCGATGGCAATTGCCCGGTCGATCAGTTCCAGCGGCGTGACGCAAACAGGGCAGCCCGGCCCGTGGACCAGCTCGATTTTGGGCGGCAAAAGCTCGTCGATCCCGTATTTGACGATCGAGTGAGTCTGCCCGCCGCAGACTTCCATGATCGTCCACGGCCGAGTCGTGATCCCGGCAATCGCCTGTTGGAGCTTTCGCGCGGCGGCCGGATCGCGATATTCCTGCTGGTATTTCATGCGCTCTGCTCCTCCCAGGCGAGCCGCGGCGTGAAGCCAGGGGTGCTCTGTTGACTCGCCAGCTCATCCGCGCGGCGGCGGCGCTAGACTTGTTCCTGTTGAAGCTCGCCCAATTCGTTCATCCCCTCCAGAAACGCGAAAACCTGTTTAGCTTCGTCCTCGTCAACGACTTGCAAGGCAAAACCGACGTGAACGATGACATATTGGCCTGGCTGCACCGCAGGCGTGTACTCCAGGCAGACACGCTTGGAGACGCCACCGAAGTCGACCTTCCCCATCAAGACTTCGTGCTCCCGGTATAGGTCGACTACTTTGCCGGGGATCGCGAGACACACTTGGGTTATCCCTCCTCTTTCGCGATAAGGAGAGCGGTCCGATCGTCGGGCGGCTGAGGCCCCGGGCCGGGAATTCCGCGTTTGGACGGTGGGCTCACGGAGGATGCTCTCCGCGGAGCGTGCAGTTCTGATACCTGTTCCAACTTGACGGGCGCCGCCAGCGCGGCGGCGCCGATCGCCAGCTGCCCCAAACAGATTCCCCCGTCGTTCGGAGGGACCAGGACGTGGCGGTAGACGTGG